>CALSAT010000007.1:0-21533 GCA_943372905.1 Bacteroides fragilis
AGAACCGCTGGCACCGGTGATCGCTATTACAATTTTTCTCATGGCCATATAACCCTTAAAGCTGTTGAATGTTGGTGAAAGATAAAAGTATTTACGCAATCGTTTGCGAATTTCACAAACGGTTGCGATAATTTTTGATTCAGTGTCTACACATTGAGTTCAGTCAATAAATAGTGTAAAACGTACATAATTTGCTCATTACGGCAAAAAAGCTCTCTCAAATGTTTTGTGTTATCCTTTTATTAACGATATTAGCTTCGAATTTTCATAGGATAAGGTTTAATGGTTAATGGTTTTTGATTAGGGCCCCCCGATCTTGCATCGGGGGTCTTTTTTTGCCCCTGTTTCAGCTCCCAAAGGTGGGATAAAACCCCACAAAAAACCCCGCTGTTGCGGGGTGTTATATTTTCCAAAATCTTTCAGTGACAGCTTTAGTAGCACTAAAATCCTTTTAAAGGTTTGTCAGGTCCGGCAGGGGGCTGTGTATTTTCATTACCCATATTTTCAAGTATCCAGTTGGTCATTTTGCTCCAAAGGTGGAAGGTAGTATTATCCATCTGGCCACCGATGCCATGATTCTTATTGGGGTAATAAGCACTTTCAAAGTCAATGTTGCTTTTTACCAAAGCAGAGATCATTTGAGTTGCATTCTGGAAATGCACATTATCATCAGCTGTGCCATGTATGATCAGGTATTTGCCTTTGATACGGTCAGTAAAATTGATCGGTGAGTTGTCATCATAGCCTTTAGGGTTCTCTTCCGGTGTACGCATATATCTTTCTGTATAGATATTATCATAGTACCTCCAGTTGGTAACAGGCGCTACTGATACCGCAGCGCTGAATACTTCATTGCCTTTGGTGATGGCCAGGGCACTCATAAAGCCACCATAGCTCCAGCCCCAGTGGCCAATATTATTCTTATCTACAAAAGACATATTACCAATGAACCTGGCCGCATCTATCTGGTCTTCTATTTCAAATTTGCCTAATTGTAAATAAGTTTTCTTCTTAAATTCTTCTCCGCGGTAACCGGTGCCGGTATTATCCACGCTTACTACTATAAAACCTTTTTGTGCAAGCATCTGGTGCCAGGAACTGACGGCACCAAAACGATTAGCTACCTGCTGTGAGCCGGGGCCACCATAGTTACAAAACAGTACAGGGTATTTCTTTGCAGGATCAAAGTCGGCAGGTTTCAGCATCCAGCCATTTAAGGTATCGCCTTTGCTGTTAGGGACTTTTATAAACTCTGCTTTACCATATCCGTATTCATCCAATTTGCTTTTCAGTTTGGCGCTTTCATTTACAGTTTTTTCTACAACGGCAGTTATTTCTTTTTTCTTGTTCACCACAATGTTATTTACAGTAACGGTTTGCGGTGTATTCAGGTCGGAACGGTAAGCATAGAACTTGGTAAATGCGTCATTGAGTTCTACCCTGTGCCAAGCCTCACCTTGCGTAAGCTGGTAGGTTTTTTTACCTTCGAAATCAGTGACAAATAGATTCCTGTCCATTGGCCTCGGGTAAGCCATTGTGAAGTAAATACGTTTATTCGCTTCATCTACTCCATTTACGTCTGTTACTTCAAAGTTGCCTTTGGTTACCTGTTTCTTTGTTTTACCATCAAGGCTGTACAGATATAAGTGGCGGTAGCCGTTCATCTCGCTGGTAAAAAGATAATTCTTACCATCTTTCAGGTACCACCAGTCGTCATTGATCTCTACAAAGTATTTATTCTTTTCCTGGTACAGCAGGCTGCTGCTGCCGGTACTTGCGTTGGTGGCCAGTAGTTTCAGGTCGTTTTGATGGCGATTCATCCAATACACCACCAGGGTATTATCATCTTTTGTCCATTTAATACGGGGGATGTAAATATCACCCTGTTCATATTCTGCCTTTGCTTTGGTACCTTTTGCCACATCATAGATGTAGATATCCACGGTGGAGTTACCATCGCCTGCTTTAGGATATTTATAACGATAGTCCTTGTTATGCGCACTATCGTAAATGGTCATGTTGTACTCTTTCACTTTGGTCTCGTCAAAGCGGTAGTAGGCAAGGTAATTGCCTTTGGGGCTCCATTCAAAAGCACGGGTAAATTCAAACTCTTCTTCGTACACCCAGTCGCAGTTACCATTGATGACAAAATTCCATTTACCGTCTGTGGTCACCGCCGAAGCTTTTCCACTTGCAATATCATATATGTACAGGTTATTTTCTTTTACATAAGCGATCTTGCTTCCATCCGGAGAAAGGGTAGGATGCAATACTTTCTCGTTCTCCAGTTTTGTTAATTTCTTTGTGTTGGCCTGGTACAGATACACCAGTGATTTGGATGAACGCCGGTAAATCTGTTCATTGGCTTTCTTCAGCAATACGATATTAGGAAAACTACTGCTGTAGATGACATCTTCCGGCTGACCAAATGGTTTTTCGTTTTCATCTTTGAGGTCATCAAATTTAATATCAGGGTCTTTGCTGGCTTCACCAAAATCTGCCCGCACAAATTCACCCCGGAAAGTACCTTTCTTATAAATGTCTTCTAACGAAATGGGTTTTTTCTGGGCTATGGCAAACAGCGGCAGCAAAAACAGGAGCAGGAAAAACTTACGCATAGTGTGTATGGTTTTTAATAAGGTAAATGTACTGGAAACAGCGCAAAATGACTTGCCGTATGTGTAAATGTGGATGATGGCCCCGGATGGTATGTTTCGGGTAACTCAGGGGCAACTTCAAATGAAACGACAGACTGCTGACGGTTCTCGTCCTCAGTCTGTCGGTATATTTTGGTATCTGTTTGCAGACAGATATTTTTTCTTTACTTGCTATCTGCCATATCCGGAATAACCTCCACCCGGTACTCTCCGGCATCCAATTTCTTTTTGGTTTCCGAAAAAGCGTTGAGCGTTTCTTCTATGTCCTGGTCTGTATGAATAGCAGAGGGAATGAGGCGGTAAATGATATGCCCTTTAGGGATAACAGGGTACACCACAATGGAGGCAAAGATGCCATAGTTTTCACGCAGGTCCATTACCATAGCGGTTGCTTCAGGCACATCCCCTTTCATGTACACGGGTGTTACCACAGAATCAGTTTTACCGATATCAAATCCTCTTTCTTTCAATCCGCTTTGCAGCTTGCGGGCATTACTCCACAGGTTCTCTTTGTACTCCGGGTGATTGCGAAGCAGTTCCAGGCGTTTCAGGTTGCCAATTACCAACGGCATCGGTAAGCTTTTAGCAAATATCTGAGAACGGATATTGTAGCGGATATAATCAATGATATTCTTATCACCGGCGATGAAAGCACCAATGCTGGCCATTGATTTGGCAAACGTAGAGAAATAAAGATCAATGGCATCCTGGCAGCCTTGTTCTTCTCCAGCACCGGCACCGGTTTTGCCGAGTGTGCCAAAGCCATGTGCGTCATCCACCAGCAGGCGAAACTGGTACTTATCTTTCAGCGCAGCAATTTCTTTTAACCGGCCCTGGTCGCCAGCCATGCCAAATACACCTTCGGTAATCACCAATATACCACCGGCCTTTTGTTTTTCAATTAAGGCAGTAGCTCTTGGCAATTGCTTTTCGCAATCTTCTACTTCATTATGTTTGAATACATAGCGGTGACCCGGATGCAGGCGAAGACCATCAATGATACAGGCATGGCTTTCGGCATCATATACGATCACATCATGACGGCTGCAGAGTGCATCTATAATGCTTACCATACCCTGGTAGCCGAAGTTCAGCAGGGCGGCATCTTCTTTCATCACAAAAGCAGCCAGTTCTCTTTCTAGTTGCTCGTGCAGGTTGCTGTTACCACTCATCATACGGGCACCCATTGGGTAAGCAAGACCATAGTCTTTGGCGCCATCGGCGTCTGCTTTGCGCACTTCAGGATGATTGGCCAAGCCGAGGTAATTATTCAGGCTCCAAACGATCATGTCTTTGCCACGGAATTTCATCCGGCTGCCGATGTCGCCTTCCAGTTTTGGAAAAGCAAAGTAACCGTGGGCCCTTTCACGATGCTGGCCAATGGGGCCGGCATTTTTTAATAAACGTTCAAAGATGTCTGCCATAATCAAGTTCGATTTAAGAGGTAATAAGCGCTAAATAAATTGCCGCAAAGGTAAGGTTTTCAGCCTTTTGTCGAATGGCTAGTTTGCCGGCTTCATTGTTTTGAGAATGAAGGATTTAAAGCTGCAGGCTCACAAAAATGACTGCGGGCTATGGGGGCCCGCAGTGTGCAATGTGATTATGAAAAAAGTTGGTTTTAATTGTCGCAGGTAGGGCCCTGGTTATTATAATACACCAGGTCCGCATTGGTGGCAGTATAAGTTGGATCGGTAGTATAGGAAGGGGTGTAAGCCGATGAAGGCTGTATAGAATAGCTGGTAAGCGATGAAGTACCATCACAGGTATTATTGCTTTGTGCAGCCAGCCAGGTGGATAATAACACCGGGCCGTTGAACATACCCGGATCTATAACATAACAGTAATTTTTGCCCCCTCTCCCTTTTACCCGTATCAGCGGCGCCACATGGTACCACCAGCCTACACAGCATCCGCCCCATTTGTCTGCCTTTACGTCCAGGTTGCCGTAGCTGAATACTTTTTCACTGCAATACCCAAACTTCTGTTCTATGATCTTCCGCATCTTATGTGCACGGGCAAAGCATCCATCTTTTACATATTGAAATGGAATGCAGGGCTGCTCTTGTGTGGGGCCGAGATAACAGCCTTGCGCTGCGCAGTAATTAAATATAGTTTGAGCTGCTGCAAAGGAAGGAACCGTTTTGAAGCATAGCTTAAATACCTTCCATTTTTGCCATTCTTCAAGGTTGAAATAGGCAGAGTCCAGTTCACTAATGCGTATGGGCCTGTCTGCTTCGGGGTTGGGAATATTATTCCTGTACCATTCCAGGTAGCGAGCTGTTTCATCTGCGGTAGGCCATACAAGGTCTGCCAGGGTATTAAAGCTGGCCAAACTCAGCTTCACTGGTTTTTTTCCAGCTTTTGCTTCGGTAGCTATGCTTAATATGCTGCTGAAGAGCGGATCATTGGCCGTAACAGTAAAGATGGCCTGCCTCTCATTAAAATTATATTCCACATCACCATTGGACAGCCGGTTGATCCTGGCTACGGTGGTTACCAGTTCTTCATTGCGGGCCTGTGTGCGGGCTGCAGATGTTGTATGATCCTGACTGGCATTTTCTGTGTTTGCAGTCACCGCATCACGGGTGCAGGCAGAAAAAAGAAGAAGGGCTAAGGATACTTGAAGTAAAAGATTTTTTGTTTTCCTGATCATTGGAGAATGGTTTAAGGTTTAAGGTTGCTGAAATGAGGATGTAAAAGTAGCAGTAACAAACGGATGCGGCAATACCTTAAAAGTGGCATTTATGGCAGGAGGAAGCGACAAAAAAGCAAGCAATCGGCCATAGCATACCCCAAACAGGGGATGCGAAGCAGGCAGGGGCTTTCTTAATGGGTGATGGTCAATGTAACCCCGCTGGCGATAGTAAAACTGGCAGCAGGATTTACCTGCAAACTTCTTATTGAAGTATTGGTATTAAGCACAACGGTGCCGTAATTGATTATTACAAAAGTATTGATATCGGGGACAGTACCACATGACCAATTGAATGGTTCTTCCCACTGGTTATTAATAAGTCCTGTCCACTCATTAGTGAAACGAATAGTGCTGACGGCGCTATTGGTACCATCTACCACACACCGGTATTGATAACCATACCAGGCAGATGGCGTATTGCTTATTTGTAAAGTGGAGGTAGTGGCCCCGCCGTAATTACTGTTGTTGGTAATAGCCGTAAAGTTTACACTATCTGTACTTACCTGCCATTGATAACTGCTGCCGGTAAGCGAAGCATTGATACTGATATTTCCACCGGGGCAAAGCGAAAAAATTTCTCCTACACTACTCTTAAGAATAGAAGCGGTGGGAGAGCCGGCGGAATTGGAGGTGGCTATATCAGGTTTGCCATCCCGGTTCAGGTCAACGAGGGCAATGCTCCACGGAGCTCGAATGGTATATATATTTACACGGGGGGCTATAACAATATTGGTTCCGGTGGTGAGATTTCTGAATACAAGCAGGGGTGGTCGCAACAGTGCAGAAAAATTTACATTGGCTGTTACTATGTCCGGTCTTCCATCTCCATCCATATCATTGATAGAAACGGCCCGGGGTGAACTGCCTGCAGCATAATCGAACGGGATGGCAAAGGAAGTATTACCAGGGGTGCTGGTATTTTTTATTACAGAAAGTGTGTCTTTAAAATGAGCTGCAATTACAAGGTCTGGTTTATTATCATTATTCAGATCGCCAATGGCCAGGCCGCGGGGTGCACAGCCGGGAGTAAGCGGCATATCGGCCAGCGCAGGAGTAAAGACCAGGTTGCCGGGAGTGCTGGTATTTCTAAGGGCAGCGTAGAAAGATGTATTATAAGTAAAAGCAAGATCGGTTTTGCCATCGCCATCAAGATCGGAGGCCCGGATACAGAAGATACCGGAATTGGCATTGATGGTATTGGAAGTAAGGGTAGTTCTTGGCGCAAATGAAATGGAGCCCGGGGTGGATGTATTTCTATAAACGGAAATGATACCGGCTACCGGGGAGAATTGCTGGTCGGCTATAGCAATATCCGTTTTTCCATCTCCATCAAAATCGCCGCTGGTAATATCACGCATAAAGCCCAGTATATTAGTGGCAATATCTACCCTTGGTTCAAAAGAAAGGGAGCCAGGTGTGCTGGTATTTCTGAAAAAAGAAAATCCGTTGAAGGTGGTGACGGCAATATCCTGTTTGCCATCATTATCCCAATCGGCGGTATGTACGGCATAGGGGCTGAAGGTACAAGCGAGATTTACCCGGTACGCAAAGGAAACTGCACCGCCTACAGTGGTATTGACTAATACAGATACAGAATTAGAATCTTTGTTGGCCGTCAGCAGATCGGGGTTGCCGTCGCCATCAATATCGGAGGTGGTAATAGTATAGGGATTGAGTGCGGCGCTGGAATCTATATGCGGGCCAAATGAGCTGGATGTAATGGTGCCGCCTCCGGCAAATGTCATCAAAAAAGGCTTTTGCGAAAAGGCTGTCAATCCGCCGGTGGTAACACTGATGGGCTGGTAAGATGCTCCCAGTGGTGCAGTAACTGTTATTGAAGTGGAAGTGGCAGCAGACACCACTGCTTTTACAGCGCCAAAGAATACAATATTGTCTCCCGGGGTGGTATTAAAATTGATTCCGGTAATGGTAACGGTAGAACCTGCCGGACCTGATACCGGGCTGAAGGAAGTGATACCTGGCTGGGCCTGTAATAAAAATGAAAAGAAAAGTGCGAGGGTTAAACTGCTATACTTTTTCAACTGGCTTACTTTATATTAAAATAAAGGTATTGGAATTTGATGCATAAGACTATGATTGAATGTTAAAAGCTGAGATTGATGCCGGAGCCTATGGGTAAAAAGGATCAGTATTACTATTTCGCTTTCATCTTATTATTCTTTGCTTCATGGGTAAGTTCAGCCAGGCCAAGCTTTTCCATTAATGGGGGTACATACATGCCGAACCGGCCGCGGAAACCTTTCTTTAATCCATACCAGCCACCCACCGGATTTTTTTCAGAACGGCCCCATGCTTCTACTGTTCCCTCTTTGGCAGGTTTTTGTTCATCGGCGCTGCCGAGGTCCATCCAGTCGCCGTGCTTTTTCAGCATGGCATGCAGGTCTTTAAGACAGCGATAATCATAATGAAGTACGGTTTTACCAACGGTACATACCAGAATTTCTTTTCCATCCTTCTCATCTTTGTACATGGTATAGTCAGATGAAAGGGGTGGTGTTTGCAACTGCCAGGGACTTTCTTTTGTGCCTTGTTCTTTAGCCATAGTAGTAATTTTAATAATAGGAAGTTACAGAACTTTTCTGCATTTTCATTCTGCCAGTTAAGATGTTTATAATATATTAATAAAGGAACAGGAGGATAAAGAAACCGCGTGAGGGATTAACCACCGCAATGAAGGTGTCTTTGTATAAATGAGGGAAGCAGCTCTTTTTACTTTCAGTGTTATTAAACCAGGTGTAGGAGATAGTTATGAACGTTCTGATACAAGCTTATGCAGTATGAAAAAACCCCGCTTAGCTGCGGGGTTTTTTCTAAAAAGCTTTATTCATCTCAGGAGCCCAGTTTCTTTTTCAAGTTTTCATCTATCGCTTCCAGGAATTCTTCGGTATAGAGATAATGATCACCGTGCTTTACTTTATTACCATGAATGCAAACTGCGAGGTCTTTGGTCATTTTGCCTTCTTCTACTGTTTCGATACATACTTTCTCCAGTGCCAGGCAGAAATCGATCAGTGGCTGGTTGCCATCCAGTTTGCCCCGGAAGGCTAATCCTCTTGTCCAGGCAAAGATGCTGGCAATAGGATTGGTGCTGGTGGGTTTGCCAGCCTGGTGGTCGCGGTAGTGGCGGGTAACGGTACCATGGGCAGCTTCCGCTTCCATTGTTTTGCCGTCGGGTGTAATTAATACAGAGGTCATCAAGCCGAGTGAACCAAAACCCTGTGCCACCGTATCGCTCTGCACATCGCCATCATAGTTTTTGCAGGCCCATACAAAGTTGCCATTCCATTTTAAAGCACTGGCCACCATGTCATCTATCAGGCGGTGTTCATACACAATGCCGGCAGCTTCGAAAGCGGCTTTGAATTCATTTTGATAAATATCTTCAAAGATGTCTTTGAAACGGCCGTCATATTTTTTCAGAATGGTATTCTTGGTAGAAAGGTATAAGGGCCATTTTTTGCTCAGGGCCATATTGAAACAGCTCCTGGCAAAACCCATGATGCTTTCATCCGTGTTGTACATGCTCATGGCCACACCATCGCCTTTGAAATTATATACTTCAAATGTTTGTGGTTCGCCGCCACCTTCGGGAGTGAAGGTCATGGTGAGTTTTCCTTTTCCTTTTATCACTGTATCGGTGGCCCGGTACTGATCGCCAAATGCATGACGGCCGACGATGATGGGGGCAGTCCAGTTGGTTACCAGTCTTGGTACGTTACTGATAACGATGGGCTCCCGGAAAACGGTGCCATCGAGTATATTACGGATAGTGCCGTTAGGGCTCTTCCACATTTGCTTCAGGTTGAATTCTTTTACCCTTGCTTCATCGGGGGTGATGGTGGCACATTTGATACCGACGCCGAATTCTTTGATGGCATTGGCGGCATCAATAGTTACCTGGTCGTCTGTTTGGTCACGGTATTCAATACCGAGGTCATAATATTTAATATCTACATTCAGATAGGGGAGTATCAGTTTGTCTTTAATGAACTTCCAGATAATGCGGGTCATTTCATCGCCATCCAGTTCGACTACGGGGTTTGCTACATTGATTTTTTCGGCCATATTGAGTTTGTTTTTACTGACTGCAAACGTACAGGAAATGAACTAATCGGGCAAAGGGGTTTTTAATGGCGAGAGGCCCAACGCCAAGCCGGGCATTAATGATCATTCAATTGTGCCAGTATCTTATCTACTGTCATTGAACCCTGGAAGACGGAGATGAGTTCTTTTTTCTTATTGTAAAAGGCATGATAGGGAAAGTTGCTGATGCCAAAAAAGCTGAAGAGGAAGTAATCCGTATCACGGCATACCACAATGTTCTCATATTGTGCCAGCTTGTATTTTTCTCTGAAAGCCATCATATCGGGGTGAAGGGCCGTAGTGGCCATTACCACCTGTATGTCTTTGAATTTATCAATGTTCTGTATCAGCGCTTCTGTTTCATGCTGGCAATGATCGCATTGCGGATTAAACAACATCAGCATAATTGCTTTCTTCCTGGGCAACTCTGCTTTGGTATAGAATGAAACGCTGTCGGGCATCAGCAACTTTACCGGTGGAAAGGTGGGGAATTTTTTATAGGGTGGCTGAATGGTATCGGCCTGGGCAAATCCCACGAGGGCAAATAGTGCGCAGCTTATTACGAGCAGTATTTTTTTCATTGATCAAAGATAACTGGCAAAGCTGACTTAGTACTTTACCGGATGATGGTGACGGTGCCTTTGCGGGTGATAAGATTTCCTTTATAGTCGATGGCTTCTGCCATCCAAATAAAGGTGCCGGACGGTTGGGGTACTCCATTGAGGCGGCCATCCCATCCGCGGCGGGGATCGGGTGTGGTGAAGACCAACTGTCCCCAGCGGTTGAAGAGGCGGAAGAAACGGAATTCTTTTATGCCTACCGGTATGGGACGGAGTATATCATTGAGCCCGTTACCATCGGGAGTAAAACCGGAGGGCACATATATTTCCGGGCCTTTATAAACTTTGATGAACACATCGTCTTTGCCTTCACAGCCTTCGGGTGTGGTGCCTGTAACCACATAGCGGAAATCGTACGGCAGTGTGGCCACGGGGTTGGCTATGTTCGCATCATTGAGAAAATCGGGCAATGAACATGTGTATTGTGTAACTCCTGAGTTATTCAGTTCAATGGCCTTTAGTTGTATGGGCTGATTGATGGCGGCCACTGTATCCCTGCCGGCAAAGATCTTTACGGCGGGTACCACATCAATGGATACTTCATCATCAAACAGAGATACACAACCGGTGGCATCTGTCACCACCAGGCGATACGTAATAGGTGCATTAGCCTTTACCGAAGGATTCTGATCGGTGGTGGCGGAAACAAAATAAGTGGATGGCGACCAGGTATAGGAAGCGCCACCGGAACCATTTAACTGAAATACTTTGCCATAGCAATAAGAGGCGTCGGGACCTGCATCCGGGATGGGGGCCGGACGTACGGTGATGGTTACTGAGTCAATCCTATCGCAAATACCACTGGTGGCTGTAATGTAATACTTAGTGGTAACGGTGGGTGAAGCAGTGGGAGTAAGCAAAGCAGCATTATTGAGTGTGGCAGCCGGTGTCCACGTAAAACTGGCACCATTAGAAACAGCGGGTATCACAAAGCTGGTGCCTTCACAAATGCTGGTACCAGTGCCTGCATCCACCGCCACTGTATTGTTGAGTGCAATGGTTACGGGCTGTGTATTAAGGCAACCGTTATTGTCTTTTACGGTAACGGTGTAATTACCCTGCAATACATTGAAAAGACTGGCGGCCTGAAAATTAGTTCCGTCTATAGAATAGGTATAAGGGCTGAGGCCGCCACTGGCGGTGATATTGATCTCGCCATCGGGATTGCCGGAACAGCTTGCCGGCAGGATGGCAGTATTGTCAATGAGCAGGTCCGGCGATGACTGAATGATCGACACGGTGATGCTGTCTATGCAATTGGCATCTCTTACTTTTACTATATAAGTGCCAACGGGCAAGTTGTAAAAATTACTGTCGGGCTGCCAGGTGATGCCATCTAAAGAAAATTCAACAGGGGCGGTCCATTCACCGCCTGCGGCCACTTTGATATTGCCGGTGGTACCATTGCGGCAGAGCACATCCTGTTTCGAAATAAATTCAACGTCCTTCCATTTTATATATACAGAATCCTGCGCATTGCAGGTGCCTACATTGGCGGTACAGATATAGGTGGTGGCGCTGTTCACCGGTGTGGCGATGGGGTCCCTGACAGCGGTACTGCTGAGGGTGGGGTCTGCATTCCATTGGTAGGTAGTATAACCGGTGGTGGCGGTAAGTTGTATGGATGCATCGCGGCAGATAAAGGCGGTATCGGGCGCCAGGTCGAGAATATCATAATCCCTCAACTGGATCATGGTGCTGTCGGTGGGTGTTCCGGCTGCGCAACCTGCGAGGGCATATATTTTGAGTGTTTCAATTCCTTCGGGCACCAGGTCCATGACGGGGTTAACAAAAATGGTAACGAAGCTGTCGTTGGCCGGGATGACGGCTGTGGTTGGCAAGGCGAGTACATCAATACCATTGATAGCAGTGCCGCCATAGGAAAGCTGGATGTTCAGCGGCAACGGTTCTTTTCTTGCACGGCGGATATTAAATGCGCCAGTGGCACAGCCTTCCACCAGGTAACTGAGGCCGGTGGCGGGGTCTGTTTGTGTAAGGTTGGTAATGGCGGTGATGGCAGAAGTAAGGCTGCGTGCCTGCAGGAAAACGCCGGAGTCGAACAGGTCATCTGCCACATCTGATATCACCAGTTTGAGGTGATAGACCTGACAGGGCTGTACTCTTTCTTTTGCTGTAAGAATAGTGGTATGCCCATCATGCGTAAAAAAGGTATTGAACCGGTTGTCGGAATAATACAATTGATTATTGGGACAGGTGCCTCCGGGTACATTGTTCACATTAAATATGGAGACCGGTATGGTTGTGTTTGGTACTAATGCAATATTCTTTAAGCCGGTAATACCCGGGCCGGAAATGAAGAATGCAAACGCATCGTTGAAATCGCAAACGAAGGCGGGGGTATATTCCTCGGAGCTAAATACATAGTTGAATTTGATACTGTCGCCGAGGGGGGTGAAATCAAACTCGAGTATGCAGGCATCTTCCAGGTTGGAGACTGGTTGGCCAATGGCTGCGGCAAGGTCTGCATCGCCGGGTAATCCCCAGGCATTATCCGCATCCACGTCTTCGGCAGCGGTGACTCCATTTCCATTCACCCCATTGGCGGCGGGAGTAGACCTTGCCCTTCCGCTGGTGAGGATGATGCCGCTGTCGATTCCAATATTGGTTCCGCCATTATGATTGAAAAAACCTGTCATGGACAGGTTGCCGGTAAAGGTCACATTGCTGATGGTGACCCCATCACCTGCCAGCCGCTGGGCCAGTGCGAGTGCAGAGGGAGAATTGGTCACTACTAATTGTGCAGAAATAAGTTTCCCGGTGAGCAGAAAAAGAACAGCGAACAGCAGTTTAGTTAATGGTGCCTTCATGTACCAGATTAGGGAAGGCGAATATAATTTTTTTGTTTAATAAACCCATTGAAAATAAAACCACTAAATGAGAAAAACATTGCGGGTAAGAACCTGTTTTGTGAAAGACAGTATTAATGGTATGAATGACAGGAGAGTAATCACGATTGTAAAAGGTCGTCTGCATACCTTATCACCTGTACCGTGAAGTATAGATCGGGCAAAGAATACTCTTGTACAGGCCCTGAATTTTATTTTCAGGGCTGCTCCTTTTTAGCCCGGTCCTGACTTATCTTTGCGGCCTCAAAAAAATTTTTCAACTGGCCCGTGATCTTGCAGAACGGACCTAAAGCTTTAAAAAAATGGCAAATACAGCAGACATCAGCCGTGGCATGATCATTAACCTGGAAGGCAGTCTTTACACGATTGTGGAATTTGGAGAAAACAAAACAGCCCGTGCCGCTGCCAAAGTGTGGGCCAAACTGAAAGGGGTGGACAATAACCGTTCTATTGAGAAAACCTGGAACTCCGGAGATACTATTTTCCCTGTAAGAGTGGAAAGGCGCTATTACCAGTTCCTGTATAAGGATGATACCGGTTATAATTTCATGGATAATGAGACCTTTGAGCAGATAGCCCTGCAGGAATCGACCATTGATGCGCCTCAATACCTGAAAGAAGGCCAGGAAGTAGGTGTTCTTATTAATACAGAGAATGACCAGGTGCTGGGCGCTGAATTGCCCGATAAGATCGTGTTGTTAGTTACCTATACTGAGCCGGGCCTGCGTGGCGATACGGCCACCCGTACCCTGAAGCCGGCCACCCTGGAAACGGGAACCTCTATCGGGGTGCCTTTGTTTGTAAATGAAGGGGAACTGATCCGCATTAACACCAAAACCGGGGAGTACGTGGAAAGGGTAAAAGAGGAGAAATAATATGACCTGGAAAGGCCCTGTTTTGACTAAAACAGGGCCTTTTTTGTGTCTTTTCGGGCCTGTTTAGCCCAAAAACACTAAAAATCCTTGATATTCTGCGGCTGATTTCATTACCTTAGCCCCGTCTCCGGAACAACGGGGGTTCTTCTAAAACCAAAATCGTCTATTAAATTGAAAAACATGGACTTTAAGCAAATTCAGGAGTTGATCAAAATGGTCAACAAATCGAATATTGGCGAACTGACTATTGAGCAAAAGGATTTCCGGGTCACTATCAAACAGAAGGAGGAGCATATCACACAGGTGGTATCGGCTGCTCCGGTCGCTGCTGCGCCTGTTCATGCAGTGGCCCCTGCTGCTGCAGCGAGCCAGCCTGCTGCTGCGGCTGAAAAACCTAAAGCTGCTGAGGCGGCCCCTGCTGCGAATACCATTACCATCAAAAGCCCGATGATCGGTACCTTCTACCGCAAGTCATCTCCTGATAAACCTAACCTGGCGGATATCGGTACTCAAGTGACGCCCGGCGCAGTGGTGTGTATCATCGAAGCGATGAAACTGTTCAACGAGATCGAAAGCGAAGTGAAAGGAAAGATAGTGAAGGTGCTGGTGGATGATGCCTCACCGGTAGAGTATGACCAGCCGCTGTTTTTGGTGGAACCCAGCTAATTTGCAAATTTGAAAATGTGCCAATTTGGGAATGATATTTCTTTGATCATTGGCAGCTTGTAACTTTCAAATTTTTCAAATCATCAAATTTTCAAATTGATTTCATGTTTAAAAAGATATTGATCGCCAACCGTGGAGAAATTGCGCTGCGTGTTATCCGTACCTGCCGTGAGATGGGTATTAAGACCGTGGCGGTATATTCTACTGCTGACAGGGACAGCCTGCATGTGAAATTTGCTGATGAAGCGGTTTGTATTGGTAAACCCCAGAGTTCTGACTCTTACCTGAATGTGGCCCATATCATGGCGGCAGCTGAGATCACCAATGCGGATGCTATTCACCCGGGCTACGGATTCCTGGCGGAGAATGCAAAGTTTGCACAGATATGCAACGATCATGGAATAAAGTTCATTGGGCCCACGCCTGATATGATCAATTCCATGGGGGATAAGATAACGGCAAAGGATACAATGATCAAGGCCGGTGTGCCGGTGGTGCCGGGCGGACAGGGCCTGCTGCAAAGTGTGGATGAAGCGAAGGGACTTGCGAAGGATATGGGATACCCGGTGATACTGAAGGCTACTGCGGGCGGTGGCGGTAAGGGTATGCGCATCGTATGGGAAGAAAGCGAACTGGAAAAGGCATATGATACGGCGAAGGCGGAGGCTGCTGCTTCTTTTAAGAATGATGGTATCTACATGGAAAAATTTGTGGAAGAACCCCGCCACATTGAGATACAGGTGGCCGGTGACCAGTATGGTAATGTATGCCACCTGAGTGAAAGGGATTGCTCTATTCAGCGGCGCCATCAAAACCTGGTGGAAGAATCTCCTTCACCATTTATGACGGATGAGCTCCGTTTTAAAATGGGAGAGGCAGCGAAGAAAGCGGCCGGGGCCATCAACTATGAAAGTGTGGGAACGGTAGAGTTTCTGGTGGACAAGCACCGCAACTTCTATTTTATGGAAATGAACACCCGGATACAGGTGGAGCATTGTGTAACGGAAGAGGTGATCAACTTTGACCTGATAAAGGAGCAGATAAAGATTGCGGCCGGCGAAAAGATAAGCGGGGAAGATTATTTCCCGCAGATGCATTCGATCGAATGCCGTATCAATGCGGAAGATCCGTATAATGATTTTCGTCCTTCTCCGGGAAAGATCACCACGCTGCACCAGCCGGGCGGACATGGTGTGCGGGTGGACAGCCATGTGTATGCGGGGTATGTCATTCCTCCTTATTATGATTCTATGATCGGTAAGCTTATTACTGTGGCCCGTACCCGCAACGAAGCGATCGATACGATGTACAGGGCGCTGAGTGAATATGTGATAGAAGGAATAAAGACCACTATTCCCTTCCATCTGCAACTGATGAAGGATGAACGGTTCCGCAGTGGTGATTTCAATACTAAATTCTTAGAAGGCTTTACACTGAAGTAATTGCTGCCGCAGCTTAATAAAACTTTATCCCGGAGTAATTTCCGGGATTTTTATTTTTACCCAAATTATTCTTCTTATGCCGCCTGCTGAACTGATACTTCCTGCTGCTGCTGAAACAGGCGCTATCGGCATTATGCACCTGAAAAGATACTGGGCAAAGTCTGTTGCCAAACGTAATGGCCTGCTGCCGATGGATGCATGGGTGGAGGAATGGGAAACGGATAATTTTCTTTTGAACACTTTAGGGCTGGGGCTGGAGCAAACACTGCGTAAGTTATTTGATGACGGACCGGGCTTTGAGGATTTTGAACAATGGATCATTGATGTGAACCACGGTGTGATCGATAGTGAACGTGTAAACCAGTTTAATGCAGCACTGCAAGACGGGGGACATTCCGCTACCAGTACTGTTGCGGAAGAAAATGTGTTGTCTGCTGCGGAGATGGAATTCTGGAATGATAACGGATATGTGATCATACGTAATGCGATCTCCCGGCAGGACTGTGAGGAAACGATCGCCTTTATGTGCGAGCAAATGGGAATTGATTTGAATGATCCGCTTAGCTGGTATGGTTCTCATGCTTACCGGGAAGGTATCATGGTGCCACTTTTTCAGCACCCGTTGATTGAAAGGAACCGCCGGTCGCCGAGGATCAGAAAAGCATACGAACAACTCTGGAACAGGCGGGATATAATGGTGAACACTGATAAGCTTGGCTTTAATCCTCCTGAAACGAAAGGGTGGAAGTTTCCGGCTTCCCGCCTGCATTGGGATGTGAGCCTGGTGCAGCCGATACCGTTTGGTACGCAGGGGATATTGTATTTAACGGATACTTCTGCCACACAGGGGGCATTGACGGTGGTGCCTGGTTTTCAACACCGGATCAGTGATTGGTTACAGGGATTGCCGGCGGGTAATGATCCGAGAAAGGAAGACCTGTACCTATTGGGTGCGGTACCTGTAGCAGCGGCGGCGGGTGATCTTATCATCTGGCATCATGCGCTGCCACATGCGGCGAGTGCTAACCGGGCGGCAACGCCCCGCTTTGTTCAGTACCTGAATTATGCGCCTGTGTTTAGCGGTGTGCAGCGGGAATGGAAGTGAGGGGGGAATTTGGGAATTTGAAAATTTGGGAATGAGGGAATTTGGAAATGTGAGGATGAGGGAATTTGGGAATGTGAGAATTTGAAAATTTGGGGATGTGAGAATTTGGGAGGGGAGTGATGCATTGCGACCGGCTGCCGGAGTGGTGATAGTGGCAGGTTTTGGTTTAATATTCCGGTGCGATGGGGTAAAAAAATAAGCCCCGTTCTTTTTCATAGAGTACAGGTTGCTTTGTTGAATGTTTAAGGTTTAATGTTGGAGGTTTAAAGTTTAAGGTTTAATGTTTGATGTTGAATGTGTTTCTGTCCGGGTTGCCTGCAGGGCAGGTGATATGCTTTGCTGAAAGATCCTTCCCGGTTGCGCTGTTCTTCCTGCCGTATGCGGCGAAATTCCGGTGCTCAGTGTTTGCTAACTTATTGAGTGAAGCGGCATACCTGGTGTGTGCGGCGTGATACATATACTGTGCATTTTAACAGTTGTGGTCTGCAGGACAATTCATGTCTTTTGCAGGGCTGTTCGTGTCTACTGCAGCGAGATACTTGTGCCACTGCACGAGATTCCAAATGCACTGCACGACATTCCCGGTGCACTGCACGACATTCCCGATGCACTGCACGACATTCCCGATGCACTGCACGACATTCCCGGTGCACTGCACGACATTCCGATGCTACTGCACGACATTCCGATGCTACTGCACGACATTCCCGACGCACTGCACGACATTCCCGGTGCACTGCACGACCTTCCCGATCTATTGTTTTCCTTATAGCAGCCTTGTTTTCAATTATTTACCGGAAAAATCGTCGTTTTTTGGCTTTTGCAACGAGTGGCTTTTCGGGTGCCGAAAGCGCCGTGCAGAAGGGGGTAAAAGGAGGGTAAAAATGACCAATTGTTAAACTAATAAATTTAGCTGTTTGGGGAATTGATCTGTCAATGTGTAATTGCAAGTTATATAATATGAGGGAGGCTATTTACCACTGAAGGGCATTTAAAGTGGCGAGGGTCTATTTGGACTGCTGAGTAAGTACCAGATAAGCTTGTTTGACGATACACAGGAAATGGTGAAGCTATACAGGGCTATTGACGTCCGTATAAAACGATTTGGAATGGGGCTGGTGGTAAGGACGGTGGGGGGGTAGGGGGAGGGTGCAATTACTATGAAGAGAGGTAAACTCAAAGCAACTATCCTAAGGATGTTGGAGTTGCAAGAGCAAGCAAGTTGTCTTATTAAGGTCTCCTGAAATGAATAATTATAGTCTGGAAGCAGTCGAGTAACTACAAAGGAAGCCAAAAATCCTATATTTTTAACATTAATGTTAAGAATATTTTGTAATGTTAACTTATATGCATACTTTTGATTTAAAATATACTAATGAATGAATTTTGGGACTCGGAAAATTAAAATCCACGTGTATGCAGGAGATCATAATCCTCCTCATTGTCATGTAACTAGAGGAGGAAGAGAAACTAGAGTTGCTATTCCGACCCTGGTCGTCTTGACGGGACCTCAATTATCGAAAGAGGAAAGGAATTTAGTTATTAGTAAAATGGACGAATTATGTCAGGAATTCGAAAAATTAAACCCTAATCATCATAAAAAAGACAAACAATGAAAAAGTGGGATGATGTTAATTATCAAAAATTTATTGATGCACATATATACAGAGATTCATTAGTAATAAAATTTGCGAATGGGGATACTGTAAGTCTAGATGTTAAATCGCTAATCCCGGTAGGATATGATGGTTATCACGTCGAGTCACTACAAGTAAACGATTATGAGATTATTCTTAATGGAAAACCTTCGGATATTAGAGTTCAATGGGATCAAATTCGTATAATCTCTGATCCTGATTTTGCAAAAGAGATGGTGAAGAAATCAGAGGAGCATTCGCAGAAAATTGGTAGCCGGTTAAAAACATTGCGGGAAAGAAAGGGTATTAAAGGGCTTGAGCTAGCAGAAAGAGCTGGCGTTACACCACAAACCATTTCCAGAATAGAAAAAGGGCATACTGATATTGGTTTTACAACCTTGAGTAAGATTTTAGCAGCTATGGGTAATTCGCTTGCTGATCTTGCAAATGAAGAGTTAGATGTCGATGACCAACCTGAAATGTCTTATCGTTTCGTCTTGCAAAAGTTAAATAAGGCAGGACTAAATACATTTGCAAATAAAATCCTACCTATTCAGGTTAAGCCATCTACAGCTCAGCAAAAGGAAAAGTTGCCTGATTTAGTAATTAGTGAAATATCGACCTATCTAAACCGAATATTTGGATGGTCTAATTCTGATATCTGGAGTAATAAAGATTTGGTAATTGATGAAAGTCCGTCCAAACTCGCCTATTTTAAGAGGCCGAGTCGAATTAATCTTAGCCAGATAAGAGCCTACTCCCATTATGCTTATTATCTGGCTTGTGTCGTGAACAATTTAAATCTAGAAAAACCCATTCTTGAATATCCAGGCGATATAGAAGAGTTTAAAGAACAGTATTTTAAAAAAAATAGAGAAATTAGTCTTTCAAAATTGATTAATCACATTTGGGATATGGGAATCAGTGTAATTCCGTTAAATGACCAGGGTGTTTTTCATGGTGCTTCGTGGAATATCAATGATAAACATGTAATTGTTTTGAAACAACGAAGTGAATCCCATGCACGATGGATTTTTGATCTATTACATGAGGTTTATCATGTGTTTGCGCATTTAGACAGGCCCAATACTTCAATTGTTGAGACAGAAGAGCCTAATCCGTTTGCGGATAATGATTCACCAGAAGAACTTGAAGCCAATGCCTTTGCTAATGAGTTCATCTTTGGAAAAGTGTCAGAAAATTTGGCTTTGGAGGCGTTAGAGAAAGCTTCGTTTCGACTGGACTACTTAAAAAAAGCAGTTAAAGAAATATCGGACAAAGAAGAAATTAGAGCAGACTTCTTTGCCAACTATTTAGCATTTCGATTACAGATTAATGGACAAAATTGGTGGGGTACAGCTAACAGTTTTCAAATTATAAATCCCAATCCTTGTCAACTTGTTTCAACTATATTAAGAGAACGAATTAATATTCAAAATTTAAATCCGATTGACAAGAATCTGCTGTTAGCAGCTATAAACTAAATTTTATGGAAAAACGAAAAAAATTTAAAAGAGTCGTACCTCCGGAAATTAACGTGGAAGATCTAACAATTTACGATGTAGTATGTGGTACTACCAAGTGTACTGATGGCTATCACTGTTACAGTCAGAAAAAAACTAGTTTGAGAAAATACGGAACCGAAAGGGCATGTAAAGAATGTGGCGATGAATTAACAGAGTGGAAAAGAATACATCAGAACGACCTTTCAGATTCGACCTTTGTATTCAAGCAACTTCAAAAAGAAATTATAAGGCATGTATTCTGGCATACCCCTATCGAGTTAAAAGCAATTCAGGATTGCTTATTTCAAGGGGAGATTAAGACGAAAGAAAAAGCAGTAAAATTATTAAAAACAAGAATTGGCAAGTATAATTCCTTCATGGATGGTAGGCAAACTCCAATGGGAAAAGATCAGATTATCAATTACGCACAACATGCTACGGCAACATGTTGCAGAAAATGCCTAGAAGCTTGGCATAATTTCCCGATGCAAAGTGTATTAAGTGATGAGCAACTAATGTTTTGTGCAGATTTGATTATGAAATATGTAAAAAAGCGTGTGCCAGAATTAAGAAAGAATGGGTTAGATGAGCAAGAAGTAGAAAAAATTTTAAAAAATGAACACCATTAATACCGGAAACATTTCTGCAAAATATCGGGAGAAGGCAATCAATTTAACTGAAAAGTCCTTGTCCATAACAACTTATAGAAATAGCTTGCAGGAAAAAGATTTAAGTGAACCGGCCAATTGTAATGGGTTTGGACGAATAAGACATTTCAGAATGAATGGCGATGTAGGTTGGCCCGTAAATCCTTTGCCAATCGTTCCTGCTGCTAAAAAGCTTAATATTCCTGTAACTGAAGAACTTCGAGCTCAAGTTTTTCAGAATTCGATTTGCAACTGGCGTTGTTGGTATTGTTATGTAGATTTTAAGCTTCTGTCAGGCGATTCACGATTTTCGGAATTTCTAACTTGTGACGAACTGATCAATTATTATCTTTCTGATCCGAATCCACCCCCCATGATTGATTTATCGGGGGGGCAGCCTGATCTTACTCCCGAATGGGTTCCTTGGATGATGGAAGTACTCACGAAACGAGGTTTAGCAGATAAAATATTCCTATGGTCAGATGACAATTTGAGCAATGATTACTTTTGGCGCTATTTATCTCAAAGTCAAATTGATCTGATACAGCAATATCCTATGTATGCACGGGTATGCTGCTTTAAAGGCGTTGATGAAAATACGTTTGCAATCAATACTAAAGCTGAGCCTGAACTTTTTAATAAACAATTTGAACTTTTTGAAAGACTGTCACAGTTAAATATTGATATTTACGCATACATTACTTTGACAGGCC
>CALSAT010000008.1:0-21297 GCA_943372905.1 Bacteroides fragilis
CATGGAGTACGAAATCAAACAACAGGATAAGTTTAAATTCATTGAGGAAGGTACCGGCGAACCGTTGGTGCTGTTGCATGGGCTGTTTGGGGCGTTAAGTAATTTTCAACCACTTATTGAATACTTCCGCCAGCATAACAGGGTGATAGTGCCTATGCTACCACTTCTTGAAATGGATATTCTGCATACTTCAGTAGGCGGGCTGGCTAAATTCGTTCATAAATTCCTGGAAGCAAGAGACCTGAAAAATGTGCATCTCCTGGGTAACTCATTAGGGGGACATGTGGGGCTTGTTCATATATTAAAGCATCCGGAAAGGGTAAAATCGCTGATCCTTACAGGCAGTTCCGGTCTTTTTGAAAATGGTATGGGTGACAGTTATCCTAAAAGGGGCGATTATGAATATATTAAGAAAAAAACAGAACTGACTTTTTATAACCCCGCTATGGCTACCAAAGAGCTGGTGGATGAAGTATATGAGATCACCAACAGCCGTATAAAAGTGATAAAAATCATTGCGCTGGCTAAAAGTGCGATCCGCAATAACCTGGGAGAAGAATTGAACCAGATCAAAGTCCCCACGTTATTAGTTTGGGGAAATAATGATACTATTACTCCGCCGTTTGTAGCAAAGGAGTTTAACAAGCTGATACCGAACAGCGAACTTCATTTTATAGATAAATGTGGTCATGCGCCTATGATGGAAGTGCCGGATGAATTCAATGCCATTCTGCATAAATTCCTGAAAAAACTAAACGAACCTGCAACAGTTGCCTGATCGTTCTTGTCCTGAATATGCTGATAGTATTGTAGCATAATAAATTTAAAGAGCCGCTATCCATGTTAACCAGAGAACTAGTAACGCAAAACCTTCCATACCTGCACCTTACCGACAAGGTATACCAGGCACTGCAATTAATGAATGACAACCAGGTCGCCCATCTTCCCATTGCCGAAGGAGAAAAGTATACCGGTCTTATCAGCGAAGATGACCTGCTGCAGGCGGAAAATGATAATGACACCCTTGATACACTGCAACAATCTTTCTCTGCTGTTTCCGTAAAGGAAAATGAACATTTTCTAAGAGCAGTACAGCTGGCGGCTGATAATGGCCTGAGTGTGGTACCGGTGGTAACGGAAGAAAATGAACTGGCCGGTACTGTAACCTATAATGATCTGCTAAAGAACGCCTCCGGTTTCATGAGCCTGAACGAACCCGGCGGACTGATCGTACTGGAAATGGAGAGCAATCAGTATTCATTTAATGAGATCAGCAAATTGGTGGAAACCAATGATGCGCAGATAACACAACTCAATACCAGCAACGATGCGGAATCAGGTATGATGCAGGTAACAATTCGTGTTAACAAACCAGAGATATCCGATATCATTGCCACTTTTCAGCGATATGAGTATAATATAAAATACTTCTTTGGTGAGGAGCAGTATGCCAATGAACTCCGCAGCAATTATGACAACCTGATGAACTACCTGAAGATATAATATCTTCTCACCTGATTTTTAATATCCCGTAAGAAAAAATCCTGCTATCTTACATACTTTGGCTGAACAGGAATGCTGAGGAAAAGAACATATTGTTATTGGCTCATCATCGTAATGATGAGCAGCCACTCCCTGCTGGCACAGCAACCCGTTATAGATACTGCCGGCCTGGTTAAAATAGACACGATTACCCCTCCGGTCAGTACTGAAGTCATTGTTGGTGATATTACCATTACCGGTAACAAAAAAACCAAGGTATTTATCCTGCTGCGGGAGATCCCTTTCAGAACAGGAGAAACCTATCCGCTTTCTGTATTACTGCAAAAGTTTGAAGATGCCCGACGCCAACTGATGAACACCACACTGTTTCATACTGTAGTGGTGGCGGCAAAAAATTTTGAAGGGAATAAGATCAACGTAACCGTACATGTAAAAGAGCGATGGTACCTGTTTCCGGTTCCTTACCTGAAGCCGGTAGACAGGAACCTGAACCAGTGGATAATAGAACAAAAAGCCAGCCTGAGCCGTGTGAACTACGGGGCCAAAGTCTTATACAACAACGCTACCGGACGAAACGATAAATTCAATTTATATCTCGTAAGCGGGTACACCCGCCAGGTTTCATTCAGCTACGACAGGTTATATATTGACAAGGCGCTTAAATGGGGTATGAAGATCGGATTTGCCACTGGTAAAAACCGGGAGATGAATTATAATACCATCAATGATAAACAGGTTTTTTTGAAAGACGAGAACAGTTATGTACGCAACTCCACCAGCATGTACACAGAGCTTACCTATCGCAGAGCGATAAGAACCCGTCATAGCTTTGGTATCAGCTATTATAAAGAAAAAGTAACAGATACTATCATTACTCTTAATCCCGATTATTTTAAAGCAGGACGAAACAGCATCTCCTTCCCTACCGTTTTTTATAACATGACCTATTATGATCTTGATTATATCCCTTATCCCACCAAAGGATATGCCGCACAGGTGTCATTAAGTAAAGGAGGAGTCAATAATATCATCAATATCTGGCAACTACAGGTAAGAGGATCAGGAAGCTGGCCGGTGGCACCCAGGATGTTTTTTAACCTGAATGTATATGGTGGTATTAAACTGCCTTTCAAACAGCCTTATTTTAACAGACGCTTTCTTGGTTATGGTGATACGTTTATACAGGGGTATGAGTATTATGTGATTGACGGAGTAGCCGGAGGCTATGCCAAAGCCACTCTTACCCGGGAGCTACTGAATTTCAACATCAGGATACCACCGATGAAAAAAGGAAAAGAAGCCGAACGTATACCGGTTCGCATCTTTGGTAAGATATATGGCAACACTGGCTATGCTCACAATCCCGAACCTGGGGATAACAGACTGTCGAACCAAATGTTATACTCGGGTGGTTTTGGGATTGACATTCTCACCTTTTACGATGTAACATTCAAACTTGAGTGGACATTCAACCAGTTAGGGCAAAACGGTATATTTGTCCACCGCAAATCAGTTTTCTAAACAAAGCAAATGAAGGCAGCCATTTACAGCAGGGTATTTGAAGACGAACAGCAGAAGGATGTACAATTGTTTTTTGATGAACTGGCTGTTCAGAAAATTGAACCAGTTGTTTTTCAACACTTTTTTGAACAGATCAGTAACCGGGTGCAACTGCCGGCAACAACAAAAACGTTTTCCCGTTCTGAAGACCTGACTGAAGATATAGAGTTTATCATCAGCCTGGGTGGCGATGGCACCCTGCTGGATACCATCACCCTGGTGCGGGATAAGAAAATATCCATTATGGGGGTCAATTTTGGCCGCTTGGGTTTCCTGGCCAGCATTGGCCGTGAGGAAGTACAAAAAGCCGTGAAAGCTATTGCCCAGCGAACCTACCTTACAGACACCCGGACCCTTATCCATGTGGATGCCAGCATACCCCTTTTTGGTAATGTGCCTTATGCCCTGAATGAATTTTCCATTCACAAACGAGACGTAGCCTCAATGATAAAGATCCACACCTACCTGAACGGTGAGTTTTTAAACACTTATTGGGCAGACGGTCTGTTGGTAGCTACCCCTACCGGATCTACCGGTTATTCACTCAGCTGTAATGGACCTGTCGTTTTCCCCGATTCGGGCAGTTTTGTCATTACCCCGGTAGCGCCGCACAATTTGAATGTCCGGCCTATCATCGTTCCCGATAACAATGTGATTTCATTTGAAATAGAAAGCAGGGCCGACCAGATCATCTGCGCCCTGGATTCCAGGCGGGAAATTGTGAGCAAGGATGTGCAATTGGCGGTAAAAAAGGAGAGTTTTGAGGTAAGCCTGGTGCGCCTGAGCGAGAATAATTTTCTGCAAACACTCCGCAATAAACTCACCTGGGGGTTGGATAAAAGGAACTAAACAGGCTCCTAATTATAAGAAAATGCTATTTTTATCGTTCTAAATAAATCCCGGACCATATTTAACCAGTTATGATGAAAAAGTATATTGCCGCTGTTGCTATTTCTTTCGCTGTCACCATTTTTGCCACCGGCCTCCGGGCCCAGGATGCCGTAGTACAGGAAGGTGAGTTTGGTATAGGCATAGGCGCAGGCCATTATTTTGGTGACCTGAACACCAAGGCCCGTTTAAATGTGCCTAAAATAGCCGCTTCAGCTTTTTTCAGAAAAAATTTCGGCAATTATATCGCTTTAAGAGTAGGAGTAAGTTTTGCCCAATTGGGATATTCCGATCAATACAATACCCATAATAAATACATGAATTCCAGGAACCTGAGCTTTAACAGCAAGGTTTGGGAGCTTTCTTTGCAAGGCGACTTCAATTTTTTCCGGTTTATGCCGGGTGAGCCTGAGTACAGTTTTACCCCTTATATCACCTTTGGGGCGGGTATTTTCAATTACGATCCTTATGCTTACCTGCGGGGAGAAAAAGTTCCCCTGAGGCCCTTGGGTACCGAAGGGCAGGGAAGTTCTTTATATCCTGATCGTAAGCAATATAGTTCAATGGCCATTTCCATACCATTTGGCGGAGGTGTAAAATACTCACTGAACGAACGGATCAACATTGGGTTTGAAGTATTGCACCGCTTTACCAATACCGATTATCTGGACGATGTAAGCACCACGTATGTAAACCCGGTTATCTTCACCCCTAATCCTGACGGCACCCCTTCCAACGGGCAATTGCTGTATGACAGGTCTTATGAACTGGGAGAGCCAATAGGTGTGATCAACCGCCAAAGGGGAAATAGCAAACAAAAAGACCAGTTTGTAACAGCTATGTTTCATCTTACTTTCAACCTGCAGTCATACAAATGTCCTACGGCTAAGTAAGGGTTTGCAGATTGATTTGTCCCAAAACCACCCCTGAGGGTGATTTTTTTCAGCCAACAATAAGGTTATTTAGTAGTGTCATTAAACTAAATGAAAATTAAATTGGTCTACACACAAATCAAATTCATTAATTAAATCACTTTGCTATGCGCCTGACTAAAGTTTTATTCGGAACGATGATGGTTGCCATTTTTGCCTTGGCTACCTCTTTCACCACCAATAGTGCTGCTAAAAAAGAAGCCGGGGACTGGTTTTTCCTGGAAGATAAAAAAGTAGGATTCGGAGTGGACCATGATGTTATTCACTTTGGAAACTGGAAAGATGATGTTCGCCAGATCAAGCTCAAAGTAACAGACGGTCCGCTGAAAATGTACAGAATGAAAATTCATTTTGATAATGGTACTACTCAGGAAGTGGAATTGCGCAATCGCTTTGCGCAGGGCAGCGAAAGCCGGGTAATAGACATGGACGGTGGACTCCGCCATCTTGAAAAGATAGAATTCTGGTATGAAACAAAGGGATTTGCCAGGGGAAGATCAAGGGTGGCTGTTTGGGGAAGAAATTAACAGACATTGTATAATTAAATAACCCGGAGTAATGGTGGGAGACCCAACTGTGCTCCGGGTTTTGTTTTTTGTACCTTTAGCGCTCAATTAAAGAAGATGAGGTTGGTATTATGTCAGAGCTTTTAGAAAAAATAGAGAAAAACCGGCTGCCAAGGCATATAGCCATCATTATGGACGGGAATGGTCGCTGGGCCAAAGAAAAAGGGGAAGATCGCCTTTTTGGCCATTTTCATGGGGTGGAAAGCGTTCGCAATATTGTAGAGGGTTGTGCAGAGCTGGGGGTGGAATACCTGACCCTGTATGCTTTTTCAACCGAAAATTGGGACCGCCCGGAATATGAAGTGGTGGGCCTGATGGAATTGCTGGTAAGCACCATCCGTAAGGAAGTTGAAAGCCTGGATAAAAATAATATACGGCTGCATGTGATCGGGGATATGAGCATGTTGCCCGATTATGCCAAAAAAGAGCTGGATGAGGCCCTCGACATTACCAAAGGCAATACCGGTCTCAACCTGATAATGGCACTGAGCTATAGCGGCCGATGGGAATTGCTGAATGCGGTAAAAAATATTGCCTGGGAAGTAAAAAAAGGCCGGTTAAATGTAGAGGAAATAGACCAAGATGTGTTGCAGAAGTTCTTGTGTACCAGTGGGTTCCCTGATCCGGAATTGATGATCAGAACCAGTGGGGAATACCGGATCAGCAACTTTCTTTTGTATCAATTGGCCTATGCAGAGCTGTATTTTACCAATGTTCGCTGGCCGGATTTTAGGAAAGAAAACCTCTATGAGGCAATACTGGACTACCAGGGCCGGGAAAGGCGCTTTGGAAAAACCAGCGAACAAGTAGTGGAAAGCTAAAAGCCGAAGAACGGCAAGACGAAAACAGGGAAAAACAGGTCATTTACCCCTCCCTTTCTCTATTCTGGTTTTCTTTAACAAACACTTCAAATATTTACCGTTATTTTGCCGCCTCAACCAAACCGGATAATGGTTTCGAATAGAATGATTTTGAGCTTATTTCCGGTTTTTTCAGACTGACTTGAACAAAAAAACATGCAACAAATTTTACTTAGGCTTAGTGTTTTCCTGATAGCTGCTGTGGTATCTATTGGCAGTGTACAGGCACAGGAGGAAGATACTTTGAAACCCACTTCGCTGGATCCTAAATTACTGGAGTGGAAAACAGCCCGCATTCCAAAAGAGTACACTATAGCCAATGTGGTTATCACCGGGGTAAAACACCTGGATACTTCCATTGTTGCTTCCATTACTAACCTTCTTCCGGGCGATAAATTCATGCACCCCGGAGAGGATATTTTCGCAAAAGCGATCGCCAATCTATGGAGGCAGCGCTTTTTTTCAAATGTACAGGTCTATATTACCCGCATCGAAGATGATAAGGTATGGGTGGAAATTAACCTGCAGGAGCGGCCGCGGCTTGGAAACTTCAAGTTTGTTGGGATAAAAAAATCAGAAGCAGAAGATATCCAGGGCAAAGTAAATTTAGCCAAGCAGACCATCATTACCGATAATACACTCCGCGAGGCAGAGGAGAAGATAATAAAACACTATGCTGAAAAAGGATACCGCAATGTAGCTGTAAGGATTGAGCAACAGCCTGATCCCGCCTTTGTGAACTCCAATATGATGACCATTTTTATTGAAAAAGGAGAAAAGGTGCGTATTGAAAGTGTTCGCTTTTATGGCAATGAAAACGTGGACGATATCCGACTGAAAAAACAGATGAAGGGTACGAAAGAGATGAGCAAGTTTACCCTGAAAGCCGCCGAAACACCCAGCCCCTACGGAGACACCAAACCGTTTTCTTTCAATCAATATATGCGTGACTGGGGTTTTCTTTCTCTCAGCAAAACAAAAAGATTGCTTGACCCTTATGTCCGGTTTAAACTCTTTAGCGGAGCTAAATACAACGCCGTTAAGTTTGAAGAAGATAAAAATAAAGTACTTGATTACTACAACTCATTAGGTTACCGGGATGCACAGATCATTGCTGATACGATCATTTCAACGACAACTGGTAATATTAATGTGGACCTGAAAGTGCAGGAAGGCAGAAAATATTATTTCGGCAACATTGCCTGGAAAGGAAACTCAAAATATACTGACTCCCTGCTGAATGTTTTACTGGGTATTAATAAAGGGGATATTTATAATATCAGTATTCTGAACCGTCGCTTGGGTAAAGAAGCCGCACAGGAAGGTGGTGATATCAGCGGTCTTTATATGGATGATGGCTACCTTTTCTTCCGGGTAGAACCAGTGGAAACTGCTGTGTACAATGACACCATTGATCATGAAATAAGGATCATAGAAGGCCCCCAGGCAAGAATAAAGAATGTGACCATTGCCGGTAATGAAAAGACAAAGGATTATGTAATACGCCGGGAACTGAGAACCATTCCGGGTGAATTGTTCAGCCGGTCTGACCTTATCCGCTCGCAAAGAGAACTGGCCAACCTCCAATATTTTAACCAGGAAACTATTAACCCGGGAGTAGTACCCAATTCTGATGATGGAACAGTGGACATAAACTGGAAACTGGAAGAAAAGTCTTCCGATCAGTTGGAGCTGTCTGCCGGTTGGGGTGGTGGCGTGGGCCTAACAGGTACGCTTGGTGTAACGTTCAATAACTTTTCTATCCGCAATATCTGGAAAAAGTCTTCGTGGGACCCACTGCCAACAGGTGACGGACAAAAACTGAGTCTGCGGGTACAATCAAATGGTAAAGCATATCAATCTTACAGTTTTTCCTTTACTGAGCCATGGTTAGGAGGCAAAAAAAGAAACTCGCTTACATTTTCCCTAAATAAAAGCACATTCCGGAATGGCCGGTTTGACCCTATTGAGGGCAGAAATATTTTTGATGATAATACCAAGCTGTCCACTTTTGGGGTTGGCCTTTCATTGGGCAAGCAACTAAAATGGCCGGATGACTTTTTCAGCCTGGTTTACTCTCTCAATTTTACACAATACAAGAGGCTGAATTATAATATCTTCCCCGGCGCCAGCGCTACCGGTACCTCTAATAACTTCAGTTTCAAAATCGCTTTACAAAGATCTTCTGTCTTTAACCCGATATTCCCAACCAGTGGTTCCAGCTTTGTAACCAGTGTACAGTTTACGCCACCATATTCTTTGTTTAATCCGGAAGTGGTGAAATCAGCAGATCCTTACAAAAATCCTGAATACCACAAATGGAAATTCAATGCTGAATGGTATGTGCCAATCGGTAAAGCCATGGGTGCTGAAAAGAACCGCCAGCTGGTATTGAAAATTGCAGCTAAGTATGGCTTTATTGGCCGGTATAATAAGAAACTGGAATACTCACCATTTGAACGATTCCAGGTAGGTGACGCTGGTTTGACCAACAACTTTGGATTATTAGGCTATGATATTGTGGCACATCGTGGCTACCCGGTATATGAGTCATCTGACCCTACGGTAAACCCAGATCAGCAAAGTGCACAGAATTTCTTTACTATTTTTAATAAATACCAACTGGAGCTCCGTTTCCCGCTGGTTACAAATCCCAGCAGTACCATCTATGCCCTGACATTCTTTGAAGCTGCCAACGGCTGGTATAATTACAAGGATTATAACCCGTTCCGTTTGCGCCGCAGTGTTGGTGTGGGGATGCGTTTCTTCCTGCCGATGTTTGGCCTGTTAGGTTTTGACTATGGCGTGGGTCTGGATCGTATTCAACCCGGCCAGAGCGGTCTCAAAGGAGCTTCCCGGTTTACCTTTATGCTGGGCTTCGAGCCAGAATAATAAATACTATTTTTATTTATCAAACCCCTTTTAATATGAAAAAGATCATTCTTCTTGCCTTCTCTTTAGGTGTTGGCCTGCTGGCTTTTTCTCAGAAATATGCCATCATTGACACCCGGTATATTCTCGACAAAATGCCTGATTATAAAGAGGCACAGAAACAGCTGGACGAGGTGGCTGCCGGCTGGCAAAAAGATATTGATACGAGGCAGACGGAATTGGATAATATGTATAAATCCTATGAAGCTGAGCAGGTAATGCTGAGTGATGAGCTGAAAAAAAAGCGGGAAGACCAGCTTTTCAATAAAGAAAAAGACCTGCGGGACCTGCAGCGCAAACGCTTTGGTTTTGAAGGAGATCTGTTCAAAAAAAGACAGGAATTGATAAAGCCAATACAGGACAAAGTATACAATGCGGTTCAGAAAATGGCCGTAAGCCGGGGCTATGATTTTGTACTGGATAAAAGTGAGGGAATTACCATTATATTTGCCGACCCTAAACTGGACAAGAGCGAAGATGTGCTGAAGGAATTGGGCGTACGGTAAATGTTAAAAAAGTAAAAAGCTGTTTAACAATAGACCAGTCAGGCAACTAACCAGCAATTTTGCAAATCATATAAAACAATAATCCTGGTGTGTTACCGGGATACAATAAACCAAATAATAATTACAGATGAAAAAATTCCTTACAGCGGTTGTTCTGGCTACAGGTCTTTTGTTTGCCAACAATGCAAGTGCCCAAATGAAGATTGGCTACATCAGGATAGATGATATGGTAAGCCTGATGCCTGAAACAGCGAAAATTGACTCTTTGCTGGAACGTTATCAAGCCGATTCTATTAATCCAAAATATGCTCAGATCGTAGCATTGTACCAGTTTAAAGACAGCGTTTACCGTGATTCGCTCAAAACATCAGCTATCGTTCGCAAACAAATCGAAGAAGAATTGCCGTCCCTGATCTACCAGATCCAAAACTGGCAGCAGATCGTAAACCAGGCGCTGGAGTCAAAACAGAACGAATATCTCAATCCTATTTATAAAAAGGTATTTGATGCCGTAAAATTAGTGGCTAAAGAAAAAGGTTATACCCATGTGCTTACAAAAGAAGCCCTGCTGGTAGCACCTGATGCAGACGATATGATAGCTGCAGTGGCCGCCAAGCTTAAAGTTACGATACCGAAAACGGGCGGCAAATAATTGAACTTATATAATATTATAGATACCCCATCATCAAAATGATGGGGTATTCTTTTTTCGGGCATGGTAACCGGACTGCTTATTTTTGTTATATGCAAAAGCCCACACCCATAGGCGTTTTTGATTCCGGCTACGGCGGTCTTACAGTTCTAAAAGAAATAATCAATAAACTGCCGCAGTATGACTATCTCTACCTGGGCGATAATGCTAGGGCCCCCTATGGCAACCGCTCGTTTGAAACAGTATATCACTATACCCTCCAGTGTGTAAAATGGTTTTTTGATCAGGGCTGCTCACTCGTTATCCTGGCCTGCAATACCGCTTCGGCCAAAGCCTTACGAACGATTCAGCAAAATGACCTGCCTGGAATAGACCCTGATAAAAGAGTGCTGGGTGTGATAAGGCCCACAGCGGAGATCATAGGCAGCTTTTCAGAAACCAATAGTGTAGGAGTATTAGCTACCAACGGAACTGTAATATCAGAATCATACCCAATGGAAACGGCCAAGTTCTTTCCGGATTTGAGGGTGTACCAGGAAGCTTGTCCCATGTGGGTGCCTTTGGTGGAATCCAATGAACACACCAACCATGGGGCAGATTATTTTGTAAAGAAAAACCTGCACAATATTTTTGAAAAAGGGGAGGATATTGATGTCATTTTACTGGCCTGCACCCATTATCCTCTATTAAAGGACAAAATCGAAGAATATCTGCCGGTTGGCGTGAAATTGATCTCCCAGGGCGAAATAGTGGCAAGCAGCTTGGCAGATTATCTTCAGCGGCATCCGGAAATGGAAAGCCGTTGCAGTAAAAATGGACGCCGGGATTTCTATACAACAGATTCCACCGAAGACTTTGATAATCATGCCGCCACGTTTTACGGAGCAGCAATTACCTCTAAACATTTAGACCTTGGCCAATAGGATTTTGAGGCAGAAAAGCGCTGCTGAAACTTTCTGCCCTCTTCATTCCGACTTCTGGCTTCATTCCCCTACCTTTGCCGTCCTTTCATCCCGCCTGGGATTGGAGTGGGTGTGGTGACCTAATCTAAACAGGCGAATTTGAAACTGGTACGCTTCTCCGTACCGCATTTCAAAACAGTGAAAAAGTAATAAAAAAATGAAACGTACATTCCAACCTCATCGTAAGCGTCGTAAAACAGTGCATGGTTTTCGTAAGCGTATGGCTACCGCTAATGGCCGCAAGGTATTAGCCAGCCGCCGTGCAAAAGGCCGTAAAAAGCTGACCGTGTCTGATGAGAGCAAATTGAAATAAGATACTGTCCCGTTTTAAACAACTGGGTTAGATTTTTACTTAGCTCCCCATTTATTGGGGAGCTTTTGTTTTTATGTTACCTACTGTAAGAAACGCTGCTACAGAACGTAAATTTGTACAGGGAAAACCGGTATACAGGTGACAAAACAATTCACTATAGGAAAAAATGAACGACTCAAAAGCCGCAAGGCTATCGATCAGTTGTTTAGGGAAGGAAAACGGTTTACCGTTTCTCCGTTCCGGGTGTTTTATTGCGAAACCGGGCAGGCGGAATTACTGGCAGGAGTGGGAGTGGGTACAAAAAATTTTAAAAAAGCCGTTGACAGAAACAGGATAAAAAGGCAAACAAGGGAAGCCTGGCGTCTGCAAAAGAGCCAGTTAAAAGAACAACTGCTACAAAACGGGAAAGGTCTTCACGTCTTTTTTATTTACACAGAAAAGAGCCTGCCAGCATACGAACAGGTGTTTGAGGCTATTACAATTATTATTGGAAAATTTAAAAAACTGGTTGAAAAATAGCAACATCATTCTCGGAATTATCAGGGCAATGGGGTTGATATTGAGCCTTCCATTTCTTGTACTGATAAAAATTTACCAGTGGGTAATTTCTCCCTGGCTGGGGCCTAAATGCCGGTACACCCCCACCTGTTCGCACTATGCAAGCGAAGCACTAAAGAAACACGGGGTATTCAAAGGACTGTGGCTGGCTGTAAAAAGAATAAGCCGTTGTCATCCCTGGGGAGGTAGTGGCTACGATCCCGTACCGTGAAATTACTACCGGCTAGGGACACATAATTTACGAGAGTTTATTGAGGCAGATAATAATTCTGTATCTTGTTTTCAAAACCTGGGCATTGGTTACGGTCTCTATTATAGAAGATGATAATAATTATCGGGAAGGGCTTGAAGAGCTTATAAACCGATCAGAGTATTTTGCTATTCTTCATAGCTATGCGTCAGCAGAGCAGGCTCTGCCGCATATAATTCAACACCCCCCGGAAATTGCAATTGTAGATATTAAGTTGCCTGGCAAAAAAAATGGTGTAGACCTTATTTCCGAAATTAAGATACGAGTGCCCGAAATGCTATGCATGGTTTGCTCGTTTTATGACGACAATGAATATGTTTTCAATGCATTGAGAAACGGGGCCAGCGGATATATTCTGAAGGATTCTATGCCGCAGGAAATAATCGATTCTCTGAAAGAACTGCATAATGGCGGCGCCCCGATGAGCCGTTATATCGCCAAAAAAGTGATCAATACCTTCCAGGAAAAACAAAGCCAACCCAAGCTTTCTGAGCTATCTGAGAGGGAAAACGAAATCTTACAATCGCTGTCAACCGGGTTGGCTGTGAAAGAAGTGGCGGCCAAATTATATATCAGCGTACACACTGTTACCAAACATCTGAAAAACATTTATACCAAACTGCATGTAAATAACCGCATAGAAGCAGTGAACCGCCTTAACCACCCCCGCTGAGCAATGGTTAAAATGTTATGATTCATCAACAGTATAGTGGACCTTCATATACAAACAAACCCTGCCATCAGCAGGGTTTGTTTGTATAAAATAAGTGTATCTGTTTATCAAAATCGTTCAGCTACCTTATCCCAGTTTACAATATTCCAAAATGCGGCCAGGTAATCAGCTCTTTTGTTTTGATACTTCAGGTAATAGGCATGTTCCCACACATCCACACCCAAGACCGGTGTGCCTTTTACTTCAGCCACATCCATTAGAGGATTATCCTGGTTAGGAGTGGAAGTAATAACAAGTTTGCCATCTTCTTTGCTCTTTATCAACCAGGCCCAGCCACTGCCAAAGCGGGTCATACCAGCAGCAGCAAATTTTTCTTTAAATGTATCAAAGGAGCCAAAAGCTTCATTGATCGCCTCAGCCAGTTTACCAGCTGGTGCATTTATCACATCAGCCAGTCCGGGATTTCTCAAACTTTCCCAGAAGAAAGTATGGTTCCAGTGGCCACCGCCGTTATTACGTACGGCAGGGCTGATAGCTCCGGCATGGTCTACCAGTTGTTCCAGTGTTTTGTTTTCATGTTCTGTGCCAGCCACAGCTTTATTCAGATTGTCAACATATGCCTGGTGGTGCTTGCCATGGTGTATCTGCATGGTCAGGGTGTCGATATACGGTTCCAACGCATCATGTGCGTATGGAAGAGGGGATAAAGTGAATGCCATAGTTTTATTTTAGATTTTTAGTGAATGATCTTTGATCTAATAAGGGAACACAAAATTAGGAATAGGGAAGGTATATTACCATCATAACTGATGAATTGTTTCTTATATCGAAAACAGTCCGGTGGTTACCGGGCTTTCAGCCGGTTCAGTTTTTGTGCCTTTTCAGGAAATGTTTCCACTAAACCCCTGCTTTCGAGATCAAGCCGGATGGAAATAGTATACCATGGGATTGATTTGTTGAAACCTGGTACCTTCTTCCGGATGATTGATGCCACATCGTCTGCCAATTCGGAAAAGGATTTTCCCTTGCTCCCTTTCAGGCTTTGCAATATCGCCTCTTTGAAAGGGTGTAAATTTCGTAATTGATCTTAAACTGGGTGCCTGTTCGGAAGTGAGTGGTACTTACAGTTTTGGCCATACTTACCTTTTATTCTTGAAGAAATCCTTCATTAGCTGGGCGCATTCATCTTTCAATACACCTCTTACCAGCTCTGTTTTAGGATGAAAGGGCCAATTGGCAGCAGTTGTTTTTTTATACCCATTCTTTTCATCATCTGCGCCGTATACTATCTTATGAATTTTGCTCCAGTAAATAGCGCCTGCACACATCAGGCAGGGCTCCACAGTTACATACAAAGTGGCATCGGGCAAATATTTACTACCGAGGGAATTAAAAGCAGATGTAAGGGCGATCATCTCGGCATGTGCAGTTGGATCGCTCAGCCGCTCCGTCATATTATGCCCCCTGGCAATGATCTTTTCGTTCACAACGACTACTGCCCCAATCGGTATCTCATCATCTTCATAAGACTTTTTCGCTTCTTTCAATGCCTGCATCATATAGTATTCATCTGTCATGGAGAGAGGAGTTTTGCCTAACTTGGTATAAAATTAGAATTAATGGCAGATATATCCCACCTGGAAAAAATGCGCCAGTATTTTAACAGCGCCGCTACCAGGTCTTTTGCTTTTAGGAAAGAGCAACTGAAAAAGCTGAAGCATTCCATTCTCCATCATGAAGAAGATCTGTACGAAGCGCTGTATACCGATCTGAAAAAAAGCCAGGAAGAGACCTGGGTGACTGAAACGGGACTGGTTATATCGGAACTTAATGCTGCCATAAAACATCTGCACAACTGGATGGAATCTGAAAGAGTGAGCACCAATCTGCTCAATATGCCATCAGGAAGCAGGATAATGAATGAACCATTGGGGGTGGTATTGATCATCGGTCCCTGGAATTATCCTTTTCAATTGCTCATTAATCCACTTATTGGGGCCATAGCGGCAGGCAACTGTGTCGTGCTGAAACCAAGTGAGTTTGCAACTGCCACGGAGGCAGTGATGAAGAAAATAATTGAAGAAGTGTTTCCCAGGGAGTATATACTTTATGTGCAGGGGGATGGAGCATCGGTGATACCTGCTATGATGAATAATTTTTCCTTCGATCATATTTTCTACACCGGAAGCACCGCTGTTGGCCGCATTATTTACAAAATGGCGGCAGAAAGATTAGTACCGGTTACCCTGGAACTGGGTGGTAAAAGTCCCTGCGTGGTGGAAAGTGATGCCAACATCAAAGTAGCGGCCAGGCGAATAGTAATGACCAAGTTTTCCAATGCAGGGCAAATGTGTGTGGCTCCGGATTATTTGCTTGTTCACGCATCAGTAAAAGAAAAGCTGATAGCAGCGATGAAAGAAACCATACTTAAGTTTTTTACAGACAAACCCGAAGAAAGCTATAACTATGGGAAGATCATTAATGAAAAGCAATTCAGCAGGATAAGCAGTTATTTATCCAGCGGCACTATCCTATTGGGAGGCAGAACAAACAAAGAGCAGTTGTTTATTGAACCAACCCTATTGGCAGATGTGCCGGCAGATGCACCTGTAATGGTCGAGGAGATATTTGGACCGGTTCTTCCCGTCATTTCTTTTACCAGTTTGCAGGAAGCAAAGGCTATAATTAATAAACATCCTAATCCATTGGCTTTTTATATTTATACTTCCAGCAGGCAAAAGGAAAAAGAATGGCTGGAAGCTGTGCCAGCCGGCGGAAGTTGTGTAAACAATTCAAGCTGGCATTTAACCAATCATAATTTGCCCTTCGGAGGACGGGGGTTCAGCGGTACGGGTTGTTATCATGGGAAATTTTCCTTTGATACCTTTAGCCACAAAAGAGCAGTGATGAAAACACCCACTTGGTTTGATCCCGCAATTAAATACCCGCCTTTCAAGGGTAAGCTTAAATTATTCAAATGGGTGATTCGCTGATGGCTGCAAAAACTAAATACAGAAAACTTAAACGGATACTGATTGTTCTGTTTGTATTCATCATAGCGTTTGCTGTATATGTGGAAATAGCAAACCGTAACTCTAAAAACATGACCTACAGACAAAAAGTATTAAAAGCTGTTTACCCCATGTGGATGTGGTTCACCAAACTTGCCGGTAAAAACAGGAAAGAACTTTCCGGTAGTAAGCAGCCACAGGTTTCTTTTTACTCCTTAAAGGGGCTGTTAAATAATGGCGATACACTGGATTTCAATAGCCTGAAAGGTAAAAAAGTGTTGCTGGTAAATACGGCAAGTGATTGCGGGTATACAAATCAGTATAAAGATCTTCAGCAGCTGTCTGAGGATAATATGGATAAGCTTGTTGTGATTGGTTTTCCTGCCAATGATTTTAAAGAACAGGAAAAAGGATCGGATGCAGAAATTGCCGCCTTTTGTAAAGCTAACTTTGGTGTTACTTTCCCGCTGATGCAGAAAAGTTCGGTGATAAGATCTTCCGCACAGCATCCTGTTTTTCAATGGCTCACCGATACAACCAAGAATGGCTGGAACGATAAAGTTCCTTCCTGGAATTTTTCTAAATACCTGGTTGATGAACAGGGAGTTCTGATAAACTATTTCGACCCATCCATATCTCCTGTCAGCAAAGAGGTAGTCAACGCCATAAAAAAATAAGCCGATGTTTACCAAAGCCGATATTGAAAAGTATTTTAATGCAGAGAAACAGGAAAGCCTGCTGTTCATTCTTATCGGCGCAGCCGGTATTCTTGCGGCTATCATTTTTTTCTTTTTTCTGAAAAATCATTTTTATAGAGGTGCGGCCGTCCCACTTTTGCTTATTGGATTATTGCTGGCTGTCGTAGGTTATACAGTGTATAAAAGAAGCGACAGTGACCGGGTAAGGAATGCGTACGCCTATGATTTGAATCCTTCAGAATTAAAAGCCAAAGAGCTACCCCGGATGAAGACGGTGATGAAGAACTTTGTTATCTACCGTTACACCGAAATATTCTTACTTATCGTTGGGGCAGCATTGTACATTTATTTTATCAGGGATTTTAGAAACGATTTCTGGCGGGGCTTCGGCTTGGCCTTAGCACTGATGGCGCTGCTGGCTTTAACAGCCGATTTCTTTGCAGAAAAAAGAGGAAAGATATATACCAAAGGCATTGAATCATTCATACAGGGTAAAGCATGAGCCACACAGATATTACCGGTACGGTCGGCGTTGGTCTCATCCTGTTGGCTTATTTCTGCAATACATTCGGCTGGATAAATGGAAAAGGCAGATTGTTCTTCCTGCTGAATATTATTGGAGCCGGACTGGCCTGCTATGCCTCAGTTCTTATTAATTACTGGCCATTTGTGATATTGGAAGGCACCTGGTTCCTGGTGTCGTTAGTTGGTTTTATTAAAGTAAAGACATGAGTAAAGCAGTTAGTGAACAGAACCTTGTCCTTTTGCTAAAAGACATGGCGCCCTTTCTGAATGAGGGCGATTATGTCTTTTGTGCCATTGATGATCTGCAATCTGTTAATCCGAAAGAGCTGCTATTTACATTCAGAGAAAAAGAAGCCATCACCATTATTACCCGGAAAGAGATGGCCGATAACAACAACCTTACATATTTCTCTGTAATGGCCTGGATCACACTAACCGTTCATTCCTCATTAGAAGCAGTTGGATTAACGGCAGCTTTTTCAGCAGCACTGGCAAATGAAGCAATAAGCTGCAATGTGGTAGCTGGTTTTTACCACGATCATATTTTTGTGGCGAAGAAAGATGCAGAGAGGGCAATGGCGGTACTAGCGCAACTGGCAGGGTCTTAATTGATCGGACATTTCTCATGATAATTCACCAGCTCGATCGGCGTTTTTTCAAACTCATAGCCGCCATAGGTCCGGGCAATTTCATCAAACACTTCGTTCAATTCTTCTTCTGTCTTTAAGGTGACGAGTTTATTGCGAAACTCTTTTATGTTTGGTAAACCCTTTAGGTAATTAGCATAATGGCGGCGCATTTCATTAATACCCACCACCGGGTTTTTCCATTCAATCGATTTATGCAGATGCTTTCGGCAAACAAACAACCTGTCTTCAATGGTAGGAGCTGGTAAATGCTCACCTGTTTTTACAAAATGCTTTATCTCATTAAATATCCACGGATAGCCGATCGCTGCCCGTCCTATCATTATACCGTCCACACCGTAGCGGTTCTTATATTCTACGGCTTTCTCCGGAGAATCGATGTCTCCGTTGCCGAATATGGGAATTTTAATACGTGGATTATTCTTCACCTTGCCTATTAGGGTCCAGTCAGCTTCACCTTTATACATTTGCGTTCTTGTTCTGCCATGGATGGCCAATGCCTGTATACCCACATCCTGCAGCCGCTCAGCCACTTCTTCTATATTCCGGGTTTTATCATCCCAGCCCAATCTTGTTTTCACCGTCACAGGTAAAGAAGTTGATTTCACCACTGCCGAGGTGAGTCTCACCATCAGGTCTATGTCTTTCAGCACACCAGCCCCGGCGCCTTTCAGCGCTACCTTTTTTACGGGGCAGCCAAAGTTGATGTCGAGCAGGTCCGGGTTGGTCACTTCCACAATTTTTGCCGCCAGTGCCAGGCTTTCTTCATCGCCACCGAATATCTGGATGCCTACAGGCCGTTCATAATCGAATATGTCGAGTTTCTTCCGGCTTTTGATGGCATCCCGTATCAGTCCTTCTGAAGAGATGAACTCAGTGTACATCAGGTCTGCACCATTATCCTTGCATACAGCACGGAATGGCGGGTCGCTTACATCCTCCATCGGTGCCAGTAATAGCGGAAACTCGGGTAGTTGTATGTTGCCTATCTTTACCATTTAGCATAAACACTCGTTGGAGTGCAAGCAGCAAATTTACAACCTAAAATGGGAGTTTTCTAATGCAGGGATTATTAAAGTCGAGATCGGCAGGCAGCCAATTTCTTATTTTTATCAGTATTTCTTTAGTCAGCCTTTTTGTAGTGGGCCTGCTTGGAACCCAGATCCTTGCCATCATTACGGGCAAGGGCTTACTGGAGGTAAGCGACCCTTCCAAATGGGATTACACAAAACCCGGTTTGAGTTTTATTATCAGGGGAACACAGATAGTTCAATTTATCAGTTTCTTTTGCATCCCTGTATTTCTTTGCACCTGGCTTTTCAGTACCAATGGTAAAAAATACCTGGGTTTAAAAGCGCCATCAGAAACAGGATACTTTTTTATGGGTATCGGGCTGATGGTGATCTCCATACCGCTGGTCCAGCTTCTGGGTGAGTGGAACCGTAATGTTCAGTTTCCATCGGGCATTGCGCAATGGATGCAGGATAAAGAAAAAGAGGCCGCTAAGATCACAAAGATTCTCTTATCGGCCCATACTATAAAAGACCTTATTTTAAATATCATTTGTATTGCCGCTCTTGCGGCGGTGGGTGAAGAATTGCTCTTTCGTGGTATGGCGCAGCGGCTGCTGATCAAAATGTTTAAAAGTCCCTGGGCAGGTATTATTGTATCAGCTATTTTATTTTCAGCCATACACCTGCAGTTCTATGGATTTGTACCCAGGCTGGTGCTTGGTATTTTTCTGGGTGCCATGTATTGGTACAGCGGCAGTTTATGGGTGGCCATACTTGGCCATTTTATATATGATGCGTTGCTGATCGTACTGGCTTATTTTTACCCGTCTATGCTGAATGATGAGCCGACCACAAAAATATCATCCCTGGCATTGGGAGGGGCGATAAGTGCAGCACTGGTGGCTACGTCTTTTGTTTGGATGAAGAAGCGATCAAAAGTAACGTATGAAGAAATGTATGCAGATGATGCAGTTCCAAATAAGGATCATCCATTTTAAATGCGATGAACCTATCCGGGGTACTTCTATCATCGTTTCTTGCAACCTGTTCCGGCCTTCAGGCTGGGTGGAAAACTTCAGCATTCTGTAGTTCTGTTGATCAGGCGGGCATATCGTTTAAAAGATGGCTGTTCAAAAAACTATGATATGGCATTTAACCGGGAAACATTTAAAACAAGAGCATTAACCGCTGTCATCTTTGCCGCAGTGATGCTGCTTGGACTGCTGTGGAACCACTGGAGTTTTTTCGTTTTATTTTCCATCATTCATTTTGGTTGCTGGATCGAATACCAAAAACTGGTAGCTCTGATCGACCCCGGGTACAAAGAATTAACGCCTTTTCATAAATACGGGGTAATGCTGGCCGGTTGGTGCGGAATGTTGTGGTTCACAGGCGATGCTTATGTCCTTTTTGGCATACGCCTGCACGAGATCGGCTGGTGGCTTGGGCTGATCATTGTCTTTCTTTTGCCTGTCACTGAGTTACTTTTTACCAAAAATATCCGGCTGAAAAATATTACTCATTCCTTTTTTGGCCTGCTGTATATTTCATTTAGTTGGGGGCTGATCATGGACTTGAGAAGATATTTTTTTATTGCGGAGATGAATATTGACCATGTAATAGCTCCCGCCTGGCATATTGTCGTTGTGCCTTGTACTATTATAGCATCTATATGGATAAATGATACAATGGCTTATATCGTAGGATCCTTTATTGGCAGAACGCCGTTGTCAAAGATTTCACCAAAAAAGACATGGGAGGGGACCATTGGTGGAATAATACTGGCAGTAGCAGTTACCGGCTTAATAGCCTGGCAATTTGATTTTGAGGTGAAAAGTATCCTGGCAATAGCCGCATTGTCGGCCGTCTTTGGCACCTTTGGCGATCTTCTTGAATCCAAACTCAAACGCCTTGCAGGAGTTAAGGACAGTGGTTCTCTCATGCCGGGCCACGGTGGCTTTTTAGATCGATTTGATTCACTGCTGCTGGCGATCCCCTTTGTGTGGGTCTACATTGTACTATTTATGAGCTGAGCAGCAAATCATTCATGAAAGAAATCTTGAAACATATGAAACACTGCCTTTTGATCTGTTCAGCGGCAATATGCATTTGTTTTTCGTGTTATGCTCAGCCTGAAAATACACCTGAAGTAAAACGATGGGCCGTCAGTTTATCACCAGGTACTGTGCCCTTGCCCGGCAACCCTTTCAGTCTGCAACCCGGTGTTGAATTTTTTTTCACGCCAAAGA
>CALSAT010000009.1:0-21154 GCA_943372905.1 Bacteroides fragilis
AAACTAATTTACGGTCTGATTCTCTGTGGAATTGGGTTCCTTTATGCAGGGTTTGCCTGGTCAGATACCCGTGCTTTAATTATAAATTCTGCCCAGGCCATCCTGTTCGTCTTTATTGCCTACTTCGGAATTAAAAAGCATATGTACATTATAGCAGCTGGCTATTTCCTGCATGGAATATGGGATATAGTTTACCATTCATTTCAGGATCCAGGTTTGATCCCTCCTCAATATGACCTGTTTTGTCTGTCAATTGATTTCACTATTGGTTTATATTTACTCCTGATCAGGTACAGAACTCTGAATAAGACGGACTTATGAAGTCCGTAACAATTGAGGGTAATGAAAATCACTGGATATCTTAAAAATGGAATCAGGCCTTATAGAAATTTTTACTACATTAATCTGAAGAAAACTGAATGAATGACCAGCATGAAACTCAGTATCAAAAATATGGTTTGTGACCGCTGTCTTCTTGCCGTTGCGGATATTTTGCAAAGTGAAACAATACCCTATCTGAATATTCTCTATGGTGAAGTTCATCTACAGCATGAATTAACCAGTGACCAAAAGGAACGTTTGATAAAAAGATTGAACAAAATAGGTTTCGAATTAATAGATAACCGCAGTGCTGCATTAATTGAAAATATCAGACAACTGGTAATGAAGAAAGCCAGGAATGAAAATGGCACTTATGATAAAAAAATAAACCTTTCCCGATATCTCTCTGCTCAACTCAATCATGAATACACTTACCTGAGCAGTTTATTTTCTTCTGCAGAAGGAAGAACAATAGAAAATTATTTTATTGAGCAGCGTATTGAAAGAGCAAAAGAACTCCTGGTGTACGGACAAATGACTTTATCTCAGATTGCTTTTGATTTAGAATACAGCAGCGTAGCACATCTATCCACCCAGTTTAAAAAAGTTACAGGCTTAACACCTACCTATTTTAAGGAGATTGGAATTGCAAAGCGCAAATCACTGGATAAGATTTAATCCCAAAATTGTACAACGAATTCCAAAACTAATGTAATAGCCAGCACTCTTTCCCTGGCTATTTTTGATATATCAAATAACATTAAAAAAAAACAAATTATGAAATCAACAACAGCAATGAGTCAGAGTACTCAAAATGTAAAATGCAGTAATCCAAATTGTACATGCGTTAATTGTAATTGTGGTTCCAACTGTACTTGTGCAAATTGCAAATAGGATTTACCTGCCGACACTCTATCCAGCCGTTCCTTTGTGAACGGCTTTTTTTTGTCTGTTCATGACACATTATTGTCTGGGTGCAAAATGATGCTTCAACTTATCTTTGTCTGAACAATTTAATATATACAGAACATGCAAAAAGTAGCTTTTATTATTCCACCAACAGTTGAGTTACTTGACCTGGCCGGGCCTGTACAAGTTTTTACAGAAGCTAAGTTTTACGGTTTTGACATAGAGATAGAGTTTTATCAATTCCAGGATAACCCGGTCAGTACGGCAGGACTGGGATTTGAAAAAATTAAGCATTACAGAGAAGCAAAATTAAAAGAAGGTGATTTTGTTTTCGTGCCAGGCATGGATCATGAATATGTAAACAGCACTCCATTTAAAGCCGAAAGAGAGTTTTTTAAATGGCTGAACGAATGTTCAGATAAGAAAATAACCGCTTGTTCAATCTGCACCGGTGCTTTTGCGCTGGGCCATGCGGGCTTACTTAAAGATACTGAATGTACTACCCACTGGAGAAGAGTAGGTGAATTACAAAAGCTATTTCCTCAAGCAAGGGTTATATCAGATATTCTTTTTATAAAAAGTAATAATGTGTACACCAGTGCCGGCATCAGTGCTGGTATTGATCTGGCTTTGGCAATCCTGGAAGATTTAAAGGGCCCGCTATTTACACATAAAGTGGCCAGGGGCCTTGTTGTATATCACAGGAGAAGCGGCTCTCACAAGCAGCAAAGTATTTACCTGGATTACAGAAACCATATTAACCCCCAGGTCCATGAAGTACAGGATTATATGATAGATAACCTTTCCAAAGAGAACAGTATTGAGTCACTTGCCGCTATAGTGGGAATGAGTCCGAGAAATCTCAGCAGGGTATTTAAAGAAAAAACAGGATCTACGGTGCTGGAATATTTAACTCTGCTGAGAAAAGAGTATGCCAGTACCATGCTTAATAATCGTGAATATACCATCGAGTACATCGCTTCAAAATGCGGATTTAAAACGGCGAGGCAATTACAACGGATACTAAAAAAATAAATCTGTTTTCATTTCTGTGGGATAAGCAACGGCGTTATGTCTTTTTGAGAAAGACCGACAAGGGTGAAAATCAGAGTCTGACGGTCTCCGTCTGACCCGCCCCAAGTATACACTATGTGAATGAAGGCAAACAGGCACTTCCAGCAGTCCCCAACAAACTTTAAAATCATGTAATTCCCCCGATGGCGGTTCGTTGTTTATGTCCTTCTAATTTTTATTGTCAAAAGTATAAGTGAAATGTATTGCATTCATTTCACTACTGAATTTTGTCTTCCTGTAAAAGTTCACTGCATCAATGTCATCACTTTCTGCTTCTACATAAGCATCTTCAAATCCATTGTCCTTGCAATACCTGCAGACCTCTGCGATCAAAGCCTTGCCTAAACCCCGACCCTGAAACTCAGGGCTTATTCCAACATCATACATATAAGCCATTGGTTTCGTACCGTAGTAACTATGCAAAACAAACAGCGTCAGGCCACCGACAACCCTGTTATTCAATTTTACCACAAACACAATGAAGTCAGGGTTAGAGAGCAGCCTGCCTAAATGTTCGTTACCGGGTATTTGTTCTTCATTCTCAAAAACAGCTTTAAAGATCTCCACCAGGTTTCTGAAATCCGAAACTTCGTTATGGTCAAGTTTTTTAATTACCATTGTTCACAGTGATTTAATACCTGTAGCTTAAGAGTCAAATTTGGAGCCGTCCCATTCCACACCAGCAGGGAATAATTCAGATTTTCTCTTTTGCATTTCTGAAGCAATCAAAGCACTTTGCCCGCCTTGTTCTTCAAGTTTGGAAATAATACTCATGTAACTTTTCTCGTCCCTGTTCTGACTGAGTTTAAAAACATTGTCTATTTTATCTGCTTTAATTTCAAAGCCGACAATCGCAGGCATCATCTTGCTCAAAAAAGCATCAGGAAGATTGTCATAGAATGTTAATGATCGGGTGTTGCCCTTTTCAAATTTTAAAGTCAGTTTCCGCATAAAGACTATTAGTTCATCATCTGTCATAAAATTGACTTCTCCTGCTATGTGAACACTCATGTAATTCCAGGTTGAACCGATCTGAGGGTTACTATACCAGGAGGCGCTTACATAGCAACTCGGTCCGGTGAACAACAGCAGGCCATTGGGATTTTCAACAAAAGCCTTATGGTGGTCTGTGTTACGCATAATGTGTCCCTGCAAAAACAGTTCTCCATTCCTTTCTTCCAGCAAAACAGGTATTTGGGTTGCCACTTGTTTGCCTGATAAAAAACTGCCCGTCATAAAAGCAAATGGATGTTCTTCTATGAAGTCTAAAATTATCTGCCTGTCTTTTTCTTTGAAGTAGGAGAAGTTATACATATTCATTGATGTTTGTCGGCCGATGTGCTGTTCGTTATTTACTTCAGTTTATTTCCAATAGTTTTTCATTAAGTCTGCCACCCAAACCGGTTGTTTGATGTCTGTTTTGGGCTGAAATTCTTTGAATACGGGCTTGATATCCAGTACGGGTGTTCCGTCAATAGCGTCAAGAAATTTCACTTTTATTACCCTGCCGTTATGTTCTAATAATTCCACTGTCGCAAGTCCGATGGTGTTAGGCCGGTCTTTTTTGCGTTGTCCAAAAATACCAACCAGCGGATAGTTGGGATTGCCCCGTGGTCGTCCCGAAAAAACAATGTCCTCTTTTTTTACTTTGTTGAAGTAGTAGATAATTTCCAAATGGGAAAAGTCTGAAATATTGTCAAACGCTTCTGTGGGGATATGGCCGGCAAGTTCAATATCGGCAATAATTGTTGCCCAATTATCGTCAATTGGTTCTGTTCGTGAGTTTTTAACGATCGCTATTGGTTGCAATTGTATTTCCATCTGTCAGTCTGTTCGTGGTTGGTAACAATGCCGCTAATGGCTGTTGGTGAAAAAAAAGCTGCCGCCTCATAAATATACACACTATGTAAATGAAGGCAAACAGGCAATGACAGGAGTCTGTAAATAGCCTAAAAGCAGGTGTTATACCCAGGAGATATCGGGATAAAAGACAATAGGTTTCACTGAAGCTTGATAAAATTTGAAAATGCCGGTTCTTTACCTGACATCCGAATTTCGCCAGATGAATATACGTTTACGGCACGACCAGGAAGATCCGACATTAACGTTAAAGAATCTAAGTTATTTACCTCAACTCCCGTTCGCAAAAAACCAACATGCCAGGCCCAATCACTTTTTAAAATACAAAAAGCGTTTGGCTGAAGTGTATTATATCGTTTTTTTAGAGTAGCCGGAATATTCTGCTCTATTAAATTATCAGAAGATTCAAATTCGAAGTTATTTTTGTCTGCTTCAAATTTGGTATAGCCGTTTCTTTTTATAAAATCTTCGGCTAAACTAATGGCGTCATTATTACTTTCAGGTTTCTGTTTAGATAAGCAAGCTGAAAATGTAATAAAGACTAGCCCTGTAACAAAAAAATAAACCGTTTTAGAGAAGGTACTCATAAATGTACAATTAAATAAGCTCCTCAAACAAATTACGCCGAACGTCCGGGTTTGGCAATGTTGCCATACTCCGTGTTACGTAAGCTGGAACCGATGCTGACCAAAGGTATGAAGATGAAAATAAATTCTAAAGCTGGGCGGCACCTGTCCCGGCGCATGACGGGATTCGTCAGATTGATATGTCGCCGAGTAATGTTGGCTGATGTTTGTTTGTCAAGCCACACTTGTACAAAACCCAATTTTGTGTGCCGTATTATTTTATCCTTGTAATCCATATTTGTCGATAATAGCCTGCCTTTTCTGTGGAAACATAATCACGCCAAATTTTTTATTAAGTTCGTCCATACGTTTCGCAACTGTTGGGTCAGCGGGTGTCAATTTATTTTGAACCATGTCTGGAATAATTTTGTGAAATAATTCCTCCAAAAAATCCTCAAAATTTTGATTGAAGTACATATCTATAAAACGCAATGGCTTTTCAGTACCATTCCAAAATGTATGCTCAATAGCTCTTGGTCGAAAATGCCAACCACCTGCTTGAATTTCATCAACTTTTCCGTCAACAATAACACTGGCTGTACCTTCCAATACGAACATAACCTCATCTAAGTCTTTGTGCAAATGTGGTGCAGGTCCCATTTGTTTTGGTCTAACAGCAGTTTCAACGCAGGAAAATTGCATATTTGTTTGAGAACTTCGTACCCAAGTACGAATATCAATTCCTCCTGGTCCAGCTTCCAAGGGTTCAGCAGGCGGAAGATAAAATGGGGATAATTTTTTGATTTCAGTTTTAGCACCTGATGAGTTATTTTTCTCATTACAAGATGCTAAAGAAAATAAACTCAGTCCTGCTGTAGCAAATACCAATTGTTGAATTGCATCTCGTCTTGTTTTTGTGGTTGTCATAATTATTATTGTTTAGCAATGATAAATGTGCATATGGTACACAACGTCCGGGCCTGGCGACGTGGCGATATTCTGTGTTATGTAAGCTGGGGCTGGTGCTGATCAAAGATAGGAAGATGAAAATATAATCTAAAGCCATGCACTACTCCCCTTTTGCACCTATTCGGAAAGCCGCTGCTAAACAATTAAACCGATGGGAAAAACAGAACCCTTCAAACTGCTGTACATAGGAACCGGTGTTAGGCGCGGCATCTCTATAAGCAAGTATAATTGATCTTTTTTTTGTAATAGTTAGTTTGCCTGTCATATGATCTTCTCAAATTACTTTGTCCCTCGCCTGTCATTTTTTCTATTTCCCGAATAAGCTTATTTAATTGATGCTTGGCCATTGGTTTCCAGTAAAGTCTTTCTTTGCGTATCCTTAATTCTATTTCAGACATTTTGTATTGGGGCTTTGAATTAAATATCGTTGAGTCTACTTGCAAAATGATTTTCTTTGAGTTTGCCAATCGCCACTTTCCATAAACTAAAAGTGATTTATTCGATCCGGAAAAAGTCTTATCGCATTTTAAATGTAATACCGTAGTATCAAAAGTATCGGCTGGGTGAGTGTTTACTGAGATATATTCGCCAGATAGATTAATTTGTCCACTTGAAGTAAGTCCAAGCAAAAGGAAAGCTATTAAAAATTTTGCTGTCATAATGAAAACTGTTCCTTTCGTATTGCGCCCAACGTCCGAGCTTGGCGTTCTGCCAATATTCCTTCTTCCCTCAGCCTGAATATGTTGTGGAGTAAAGATAGGAAGATCAAAACATCTCTATCGTCAGGCCCTGATCATTAGTTATACATATTCGTAAAGCCGCTAATAAACACAGTAAACCGATGGGGGAAAAATAGAACCCTTCAAACCGCTTTGCATAGGAACCCCATGTTAGGCGCATTTATTTTGGCGGGAACAAGAGCCTTCGACCACGAATCACTAATATTTCACCCTTTTTGTTTGTTATAGTAACGTTGTCAAGGAAAAGTTTATCGGGCCAGTCTTTAGCTTTTGTAATTATATGTCGCATTCTTGGTGAAAAGAGATTGCCTTTTGCTGAATCAGAATTTATGGAGTCAGAGGATGGTTCAATGTAAACTAGATCGAATGCAGTCACCGTATAGTTGACGAGATTATTATTGTTGTAGGTATAAGCACAAACTTGCGGATAATAGTCTCGGTTCGGATCCATTTTCTGACCAGGTAGGTCGCCTTGACAAACCCTTACTACAAGGTTTGTAGTATCGAAATCGGGTGGAATTAAAGTCTTCTTTTGGCCATGGGCTACAAATGCGGAAAGTACAACCGCTAAAAATGAACTTAAATATGATTCCATGTTTCGTGCCTCCCCCTTTTATTGCGCCTAACGTCCGGGCTTGGGGATGTGGTGATATTCCGTGTTACGTAAGCCGGGACTGGTGCTGACCAAAGATAGGAAGATGAAAATATATTCTAAAGCTGGGATTTATTTGTCAGATTAATATGTCGCTGAGTAGCGTTATATCGACCAGGACTTACTCGTATAGCCGCCATGACGCCAAACTCCTTGTTGGCAGCAGCCTATCCAAAGTCGCCCGAACGTATGTTATCTCGGGTCTTCTCCAACAAGTTTACATTCAATTCAAGCATACGCATGCCATAGTGCTGTCTTGGTTTGTAAACTTCAGTTTTCCATGGTTGAAAGTCTGTGGAGAAGCCAATAATAGTTATAACTCGCTGCCCGTTGACATTCCTTATAGGAAAATATTGGTATCTGTATGTTTCTGGTTTAATTATAAAGCTGTCTGTGGGAAATTTCCTGTCAAACGCCTGAAATAATCTTGGACTTATATGAGTATTGAAACTGTCAATAGCGTCTTTAAGGAGGCTGTCAGCAATGAACAAATCTTCTTGGGTCAGAGGCAGTGGGTCTGAGTTATGGGGAAAAATATATTTAGTCGTGTCCCACTTGAAAATAGCAATTCTGTTCGTGTCATAATTCAGCTTCCCATAGTCAAGTGTGCCTATGGCAAGATTTTTACAAGAAAAAGAATACAGTGTCACACCAATTAAGATAATTACACTTAATAAAAATCTCATGAAACTTGCATAATTAAGAGAGTCGCAAATTAGGTTGCTGCCAACGTCTGGGCTTAGTAATGTGGCGGTATTCCGTGTTACGTAAGCCGGGACTGGTGCTGACCAAAGATAGGAAGATCAAAATATATTCTATAGCCAGGCGCTACTCCCCTGTTGCACCTATTCGGAAAGCTGCTGCTAAATATATTAAACCGATGGGGGGATCGAACCCTTTAAACCGCTTTACATAGGAACCCCATGTTAGCATCTGCTTTTCGTCTTAGTGAAACCAACTTCCTGTAATGTGTCGGTACCGAATGTCCGGATAGGACTTCTCCGCCCAATAAGTAATTCCCAATCTCACGTCGAGAAAACCCCACAAGCCATAATAAATCTTATGGTCAGTTTTTGAGATTAGATACACACCGAGCTTCCTTCTGCCTTCAAGAAGCCTTTCTGTCTCATCTACTGTGAATTCGTCTGATTTATGAATAATGGTTTCAGCAGTGATTGTTACATCGCCGCTTGTGTGGTTCAGAATTTTATTGATGTCAGCCAGCGTGTTTTTATTTTGTTTAATAAAAATTCTGTACGAATTATTGATAAGAATAGGCTCTGTCATTTGTTGGATTATAGCGCAAAGAATAACTACTGCTGTCCATAACAATTTTGTTTTCAATTTTTCCTTACCAAAAAAAATAAGCAGGTAGGAAACAGTTGCAATTACAAGCCCGCCAATCAGTAAGACCTGATAAGTGTCTTGTCGTCTCCCAAAGAACAGGAAACTGAAAATCGCTAAAGCGATTCCAATCAAAAGTCCTATGTGCTTGAAGGAAACTTTCATCTTAAAGTGGCTGCTAACGTTAAAGCATTGGTGCTGTGGCGATATTCCGTGTTACGTAAGCCGGGACTGGTGCTGATTAAAGATAGGAAGATGAAAATATAATCTGAGGCCAGGCCCTACTATTCCGTTATATCTATTCGTAAAGCCGCTGCGGGTGATGTTTTGCTAAGTACAGGGCCACATAGCCGCCCATGCTGTATCCAAAAATGTTGATAATATCAATACTTTGATGGTGAAGGAAATGCATTACTTCTTCGGCAAACCGTGGTATGGAAAAGGCCCCGGGTGCAAATGCCTCTCCCCCAAGCCTGCTGAAATTGAGGGTGTGAACAGTATAGTTCTCCTGCAGGGCTTCTGCGAGGGGGCCTAACTGGTGGCTGGCGCCGATAGCGCCGTGAAGCAGGAGCAAATGTGGCCTGGAATGTGGCATATTGATAACGTGTTTATATATATCCGGCTTTAGCGGCCTTGTCTGCCGGTGGTGATGGTCAAAAATAGTGGTTTGGGCGGTTTTTGGTTGGCGGGGCGGCCAAAACTGGGAAATTGGTTGCTACATGGGCTAATTTGCTATAATTTATTGTAAAACAGGATGTTACTTTGCCCGGCCGGGGTGCCTGGTTGGTAAACTAGGAAGGCTAGTCGCTAAACTAGGAAGCCTAGTCGCTAAACAAGGAAGCTTAGTCGCTAAACTAGGAAGCCTAGTCGCTAAACAAGGAAGCCTAGTCGCTAAACTAGGAAGCTTAGTCGCTAAACAAGGAAGCCTAGTCGCTAAACTAGGAAGCCTAGTCGCTAAACTAGGAAACCTAGTCGCTAAACTAGGAAGCTTAGTCGCTAAACCAGGAAGGCTAGTCGCTAAACTAGGAAGCCTACTCCCTAAACAAGGAAGGCTACTCCCTAAACTAGGAAGGCTACTCCCTAAACTAGGAAGCCTACTCCCTAAACGCTGAAAGAGTTTACTTACCGTCGTGCCGCCTTACCGGCAAAAAGTGCTTTTGGTGTGACGGAAAGACGTGAAGGTGGGGCAAGGCGCTGGGCTTTGTTGAGAGATTGGAGAAAAAATACCCTGTTTTTGGTATTGCGGGGGTGTGGGGGATGGTGTAGGTTGGCGAGAATTATCCGGGAATAAACGGATAGAAAAGTTTATAAACGTTTACCATCGGATATTGGCGCAACAGGTATTCAGTGAGTTACTGATTAATAATCAGGTAAATAATAAATTTATAACTTTAGAAAGTAGCGCAAATACTCAAGTTAGGCGCAATTCATATGACACCTCCTACTGTATTTATATCGTATTCTTGGGATTCAGAAGCACATAAAGAATGGGTGCTTAATCTTGCTGAGAATTTAATAAAAAATGGTGTAGATGTTTTGCTTGACCAGTATGAACTCTCAGCAGGTAAAGAGATGACCTTTTTTATGGAAAAGGCAATGACCGCAGACAAAGTACTATTAATTCTTACCCCAAACTATAAATTAAAGGCAGACAAGAGAGAAGGGGGTGTTGGTTATGAATATTCCCTATTATCAAAAGAATATTATGACAAAGAACCAGACAAAACTAGAATACTTCCTGTTTTAAGAGAAGGGGATGAAAAAATTAGCAGCCCAGCTTATGTGCAAACAAGAATTTTTCACGATATGCGGGAGGATAGTAAGTTTGATTCAAGGTTTTTTGAAGTTATTAAATTAATAATCAACAAACCACTTATTAAAAAACCACCGCTTGGCAAACTTCCAAAATTTGATGACGATTCTATCCCTGAAATAGAGAAAACTATCTTGGATTACAAGGAAAAGGAGGAATTTTCAGTTAAAAGATTTGCAATCATTAATAGCCATTCAGGAACAGATTTATTTTTAGATGAACTCCAAATAATTATAGATCAAATATCCAAATCACTAGATAACTATAAATCAAATTTTGGGTTTCAGTTTATGACCAAGACAACTCCGAAGCCCCGCAATAGCATTTTATTTTCGACAATGAATTTTACATTTTTTGTAGGATACGAGAATCTTTATGAAAACACTGCGTCAGATGTGCTTCTCAATTTGAATTTTTTTAAAGGCCTGGTGGGATTTGAAGAATATTATTCTCCGAGGATTGAAGCCGAAGTAGTTTATAGAAAAAACTACAAGTTTGATTTAGATGAGAATTTTAAACCAATCTTTATTAAAGATGACAATAAAGATGAGAAATTTACTTCGCATGAAATTGCAACAATTGCATTGCGTGAGGTAATTGTAAATGAAATAAAACTAAGAGAAAGTAAGCTACGTTGAACTGCGCCTAACATTGGTTTGGCGTAATTGGGGTGGACTGAAAAATTATCAGCTTCAGTACATAGCCTGGCATTGGCGATTGGCTGGACCGTTAATTTAAAGCCTTACTTTCAATTTAAAAATTTCGTTCCTTTATAGCATCAAAAAAGGGCGGACATCGGGTCAATTCCCTAACTACGCCAAGCCTTGAACGTTAGCTCTCATTTTAAAACAGACACGAACCTATGGCAGGAATGACAAAAGAAGAAGGAATTAATCAAGTCTATGGAGGCGGTGGACACGTTGTTATTTTAGGAGCAGGTGCAAGTATTGCATCGACATACAGAAACCCTGAGAAAAATGGGAAACGTTTGCCATCAATGGACAATTTCATTGACATCGTTGGATTGAATGACTTAATTAATCTTGTACCCGAAAATTTACAGGCAAAAAATTTTGAGACACTTTACGGTAACTTGCATAAACATGACCCAACATCAGAAATTTTGGTTGAAGTAGAAAGACGTATTAATGACTATTTTGGCAACATGCAACTACCTGATGAACCAACCATCTATGACTATTTAGTTCTTTCCTTACGTAGCAAGGACTTAATTGCAACCTTTAATTGGGATCCTTTCTTGTATCAAGCTTGGGTAAGAAATGGAGAGTTCGCCGAAGACTTGCCAATACTTTCATTTTTACATGGAAATGTGGCCATTGGTTATAGCAAGGAGGACAAAAGAAGTGGACCTATAGGCTATCAAATGAGACGTGATGGCGGTGTTTTTGAACCAACAAAACTACTTTATCCTGTAGAGCAGAAAAATTATACTGACGATGAGTTTATTAATATCGAATGGGAAAGAGTAAAATATTGGTTAAGTAAAGAGAGTGGGACTGTTCGAGCCACAATTTTCGGATATGGAGCACCTGTTTCAGATGTTGAAGCAGTTTCGCTTCTGAACAATGCTTGGGGAACACCCGATGACAGAGCAATGGAACAATTTGAAATAATCGATATTGTTCCTGAAGAAGAACTAAGAAAGCGTTGGAATGGCTTTATTCACTCTCATCATTATGATGTAGCAGACAATTATTTTGGCTCATCGTTGGCATACAATCCGAGAAGGACAAGTGAGAGCTATTTTAGCCATTACCAACCAACGTCACCAAAAGAAGCATTTAGAAGTAGTAATCCTATTCCTGACAATTTCAAAACATTGGATGAACTATGGGATTGGCATAGACCATTGATTGAAGCAGAAGAAAGAAAGAAAAACGAGAGCTAACACGGGTTTTGAGTCAGGCGGGCTGATGTACAAACTTGAAGCATTGTGCCTCTAATGAACCTTAGTACTAAATTGAAACTTTGTGCTCCGTAACCCGCCCGAACGCAAAGCCCGAGACTGTTAGTAGCAACCTTTAAACTAAACTTATGAATGCAGAACGACTTCATCGAATTTTACTTGAACTTCAAAAAGAATATGAGATTAAGCATGTTCTTGCTAAGCTAAATGATGTAAGAACACATTTACAAAACCAAGTTAACCAACCTCAGCAACCTTCGCATCAACAAAATTTGGTAGCTGAGCTAGATAATTTAAGAGAGATGCTCAGAAACTCTGACACAAATTCATTTAGCCCTGGCTGGAATCAAGTAGTAGATGAAATTGGCGGAGCGAACCTATTTGGCAATAACTTACTTGAAAGAATTGAAAATATTTTTGAAAGTAATCAAATAACTCCTGCTGCTGCATTACAAGAAATAAACGAAATTGCTGATTTAAGTCAGTCGTTAAAGGACGCAATAGATAACGTGGTAGATGGATTTAATAAATTAAAAATAGGCTCAGACAATTTAGAACAAGGTGAGTGCGAATTAGGCTATTCAATTCCTAGAGTTTTTGTAGAAAACAAGTTAAGCTCCTTGAATAAAGAAATTTCAGAACTAAATTTCATTTTAAATAACATTTCAGAAGTAGTTTCAGGAGAAAAACAAGAGTTCGAAATAAAAACGATTTCTTCAAGCGACTTCCTCTTATTTGTTGTTGTAGGCTTAACAGTAGCCGATGTCCTTTCAAAAGCAGTTGAAAGAATAATAAATAATTATAAAACTATTCTGGAAATTAAGCTATTACGTAACCAGTTAAAAGAAAAGGGAGTACCTGAAAAGGAAACAAAAGGGATTGAAGAACATGCTAATAATAGTATGAAAGAAGAAATAAAGAATATTGTAAATGACATAATGAAAGAATATTATAAGGGTAATGATACAGGAAGGAAAAATGAACTCTCCAACGGAATTACAATAGCTTTGAACAAACTGGCTAATAGAATTGACAATGGTTTTAATGTTGAAATAAGAGTTGCGCCTCTGCCAGAACCTACCAATACAGAAGACCTAACTGAAACTGAAAAACAAAAACATCAAATAATAGATTCCATAACCTCTAGAATAAAAACTATGGAATTCATAAATACTTCCGGGGACAAAATTTTAAAACTTGAGGAGGGAGAATCTCAGAAAAAGAAAGAGTAAGGCTGCTACCAACATGGGGTTCCTATGTAAAGCGGTTTGATGGGGTTCTTTATGCCTTGGTTCGTAGGGACACAAACCTTATTTTTACCCTGCGCAGCTACATGTGTTCAGTAAAAACATCCTGACCAAACGAAGTCATAAAAAGTAATTCAGGTAAAGAATACAATTTATCCTGCATTATTACTTATTTTGACATTTGGGATAATCAGACACTTAGACACACTTCTGCGCATGTGCAATTTTTATGGTCATAAGGTAAGCAGGGTTGAATTTATCCGGCTTAAGCAAATTGAAAAAGAACTGGGTACCATTGCCGCTTTGAACGAACTGCAGGTAATGCGCAGTGGCTTTGAATATGGCAATGCCCCTATCCTGATTAAATCAGGCCCTAATGACTTTGACATACTATCTGCACACTGGGAATTCATCCCACCCTGGATAACCTCTGTGCGTCAACTGGAGGCAGCAAGAAAACAAGGCATCCCCTGGCTGAATGCGAGGTCAGAAACATTGCTCCAAAGTAAAATGTTCAGGGATGCGGCCTTACACAGAAGGTGCCTGGTGCTGGCTTCTCATTTCTACGAATGGCGGCACTATAAACCAGAGGGTGCAAAGAAGGAAAATAAATACCCTTATGCCATCGAAATGGCTGATGCTGATTATTTCTATATGGCCGGTATCTATAACCAATATACAAATGAGAATACCGGCATCGTACTTACCAGCTTTGCGATAGTAACGACTGCGGCCAATGAGCTGATGGAGACCGTACACAATGTGAAGAAGCGGATGCCCACCATACTACCGGAGGACCTGGCCTGGAAATGGCTGATGGAAGAATTGACAGAGCCTGAAATAAAGCAACTGTCCGCTTACCAGTTCCCTTCGGAAGAAATGTATGCTTATACGATTGCAAAAGACTTTAAAACGGCTGTTAACCCATTGGCGCCTTTTGAATATGAAGATTTACCACCTATAGATATATCACTGTGATGGAATGGGAATTGCACTTACGATATAAAAGGACCAAGTTCATCCAAAAGGCGACGATAGAATATAAAAGCCGCCAGGTGATCCGCATCAGGGTGGAGGGTACAAAAGGCAGTTTGCTATTACAAAACGATTACCCGGCTATCCGGTTTGCCAACTCTAAGAAAGGAATCAAGTGGAAAATACGGGAGGGCTCGCTGAATGCGGGAGACAGGGATTCTGCACAATTGCTGATTGATATATTCAGCCAGTTGGAATCGTTTATGAAGCGGGACTTTAAAGAAATATACCCGGACGAAACGTTCTTGTATTAATGACTCCTCCGGTATGCTTAGTGGAGACACGAACCATGGCCCCGGAGCAGGACAAGTACCGCCCAGCTTTAGTTCTTACTATTTATCTTTATCAAAAGGCCAGGCAGTGGTTCCGGGCGGGATTATATAATACCAGAACTGCGGCAAACCCCGAACATTGCGGGCAATTTTATTGAAGCCTTCATTCCTATTGACATGAAAAAAATATTCATCGTACTTTTTACAATCGCATTTTCACATCGGGCTGCTGCGACAGAACAAGTACCCGACAATTTGCATTATAAAAACAAAATGCTTACTCTAAATACGGGCTGGGGACACCCTTCGCCATTAGAGACCTATTTTTATCAAAATAATATCTCCTATCCGTTCAAAATGCTTTCTACAGCCAATTACAGAGGGTATATCGCTACATGGGTAATTCAAAATGACCAATTCTATTTAAAAGAGATCGATATAAGATCCAAGATCAGTTCGCCTGACAAATTTGGGATAAGGTCTAACAGTAATTCGCCCGACCAACCCTCCCTTGTTTTTGCTGATTGGTTTAGCGGGATACTCGAGTGTAATAAAACGAACACCAAAGACAGATGGAAAACCATCAGCACTTTTTATTTTCAAATAAGGCATGGGAAGGTCATTGCTATGTGTGAAGTGACTAAGAAGGATTTTGACAGGATGAACAAAATATCAAACAAGGATACTGCTGATAAAGGCCTGCTGACAAAGTATAAATTAATACTCCTTAACCAGCACTATATCGCCTACTATTACCGGCTGAATGAAAATGATGCGATCAATTTTAATAACAGGGAGTGTAAGCTCAATACCGGGGTGTCAAGACTTAGTCCTGTTTATGCACTTTATTCCAATCAGCATGTAAACTGGCCGTACAATTGGGAGAACACCGAACAAAGCGGTGCTCCTAATTGCAAATGGAAAATAGTAAACGATAGTTTGATATTGACAAAGCTTCAGTTATACAGTGGGACAAGGTTTGACTCCATTGATAAGAAGGACATAGAATTGAACCTTCTACTCCCTGGCAAAGTGTACAATAACCAGGTATTCGCAGATTGGGTGACCGGTATTCAACTGATAATTTTTGGTGCTGACACGGCTTATGGATTTGGGTATAAAGAATTCAAGCCAAAAGAACTCATATACTGCCGATTTGAGAAAGGTATTTTAAAAGAAAGCTATTCCATCCCTGCCAATTATGACATGAAGAACAATGAAGACAGTCTTGATCCACGACTTAGAACACTTATGCAAGAGTATTAAAAAGGGGGCTACTCCCCCAACGAAGGGTATTTGAACTTTAAACTCTAAAGGGAGTGTTCAATTAACTGTGTCAGTGTTATTACATCGGGTTTTAAATTAATCGATATTAAAGAACCCTTATCTTTTAACTATTCACTTTTATCTAATCGTTATTTCAGTTCAAACACAAAGCTGTTCTTCGAATCTATTTCCAGGCCGCTTAGTGATTTTATTTTCCCGGTCACTACATCCCGTACCTGGGTAAATCCTTTGAGCCGTTCTGCATAGACGGACATGTCGGGCCTTACATCTTTGTCGCTGGTATTTGTCACCACCATCACCGTTTGTTTTGCATCGTACCTGAAATAGACATAGAGCCCGTCTTTGGAAATGAACTGCATCGTTTTACCGGAAGTGATGGCGGAAGAATTTTTTCTGAAATTGGCCAGTGCGCTGATATACTCGAAGGCTTCATTTTGTTTTTCACTTCTTCCTTCTTTGGTAAAGCGGTTGTCTTTTGCTTTATCATCGGCCCAGCCACCGGGAAAATCTTCCCGCACGGTGGCATCGGTGTTCACTTTCATATTCTTCATCAGCACTTCGGTGCCATAATAGATCTGTGGTATGCCGCGAAGCGTCAGCAGCCAGTTCATTCCCATTTTCAGTTTCTTCCATTCCTCTCCTACTACGGAGAATACCCGGTCCATATCGTGGTTGTCCAGGAAGATGCAGTTGTTCATGGGTTCTTTGTACAGTACATCTCCGGCCAGGGTGGTGTATATCTTGTTGGTGCCGTTCATCCAGCCAAACTGTTCGTTCATGCCGGCGAGCATGGCAAAGCATACCTGGAAATCAAGCATGCCTTTGGCATTGTGTTTAAAGGGGGCTGCTATATTATTGCGGGTAAAGTAGGCATTGGCGATGGTGGAGTTCACCCATGATTCTCCGAAGACGGTAACATTGGGAAATTCTTTTTCCAGCGCTGTATTAATATCATTCATGAATTTTTCTTCACAATACTTGTAGGTATCTACTCTCCAGCCATCAATGCCAAATTCTTCGGTGGTCCAGACGGCATGTTGTATCAGGAAGTTGGCCACATAGGGGTTGCGCTGGTTCAGGTCGGGCAGGTGGGGCACAAACCAGCCATCGAGCATTTGTGTTTTTTCTATTTGGGAGGCATAAGGATCATAAAAAACTTCTTCGCGGTGGTTGGGGGCTTTGTCTCCCTGCGAGGTATTGAACCAGTCTTTCATGGGCGGGTCCAGTACAAACCAGTGCTGGTTGCCAACATGGTTGTACACGGCATCCTGTATCACCTTCATGCCCTGTTTGTGCAGGGTATTGCAGAATTCTTTGTAGCCTTCATTGCCTCCGAGTCTTTTATCTATGGCATAATGATCGGTGAACCAATAGCCATGGTAACCGGCCACGTTGTTTCCCCATTCACCCATGAGTGGCTGATCGTTCTCGATAACGGGTGTAAGCCAGAGGGTGGTTACGCCGAGTTGGTTAAAATAATCCAGGTGGTTGAGTATGCCTTTGAAATCGCCTCCGTGGCGGGAGAATTTATCGCTACGGTTACTGGTCTGGTCACGATAGCCGGGTATGATGTCATTGGAAGGATCGCCGTTGGAAAAACGGTCGGGTATCATCAGGTAAATAAAATCTTTGGCGCTTACCCCTGCTGCACGGGTCTTGCCGTTTTCTTTGTGGCGGGCTTTCAGTTCGTAGCTCACCTCTTCGGCTGGTAATCCGCCACCGGTCAGTTTGATGGTGAAGCGTCCGGGCTTGGTGGTGGGGGCAATGGTTATATCCACAAACAGGTAGTTCTTCCCTTCCACCCTGCTTATCTTTTCCACCTTTACTCCGGGATAGCCAATACTTACTTTGGTAAACTGGCTGATGTTTTCTCCATGCATCATCAGTTGGAGTTTATTGTTTTTCATCCCCGTCCACCAATGGGTGGGATAGGTGTTGTAATAATCGATGGCAAAGCAGTTCACGGCCAGGAAGATCGCCGTTAGTACAAGGAGGTTCCTTTTCATGGTATTTATTTTGATGTCTTAGATTCTTTTACGATCAGGGCGCAAATGATACCGGCAGCGCAAAGCAATACACCGCCTACAAGTACTGCCAGCAGCCTGTCGCTGTTCAGGTAGTTCTCAAATATTTTTCCAAAGAACAGGGAGGCGATTATTTCGGGCAGTACGATGAAGAAATTAAATATGCCCATGTAAATACCCATCTTCTCCTGCGGAATAACGCCGGAGAGCATAGAGTAAGGCATGGAAAGAATGGACGCCCAGGCGATACCTACCATACTCATGGAGATGTAGAGCATCCAGGGTTCATGAATGAAATTGACAGAGATCAGTCCGAGTCCGCCGAGCAGCAGGCAGGCGGTATGGGTCATTTTCTTTCCCATTTTTCCCACCCAGAAAGGAATGGTGAAAGAAAAAGCAAAAGTGACAAGGTTTAAAACGGCTGATGTATTGTTGGCATGTTCCAGTCCTTTTGTAAATACTTCGCTGTTGGTTTCCGCATCTCCCCCAAAAATATTCGTTGCCACACCGGTGCCATAAAAGAACCACATGAGGAACAGGCCGGGCCATGTCAAAAACTGAACAATCGCCAGTCTTTTCATTTGCGTAGGCATATTGGCTATAGCTGAAAATATCTCTGTGATGATGCCTGCTGATTTTTCTTTCTTTTCCGCTTTCAGCTTCTCTTTCCAGTTGGGATCAGAAGGTGGATATTCCTTACTTCGAAACACCGTTACCAGCACTGCCCCCAGGAACACTATGGCACCGATATAGAACGACCACATGATATTCTGAGGAATACCACCGTCTCCTTTTTCTCTTGATATGCCAAACCAATCCACCAATAAACGGGGCAGAAAGAGTGCAATAAAGGAAGCGGCACCAATGAACATGCTCTGCATCGCATAGCCATAAGACCTTTGCTTCTCATCCAGGTTATCAGCTACAAATGCCCTGAATGGTTCCATACTGATATTGATACAGGAATCGAGTACCCATAAGGTACCGGCGGCCATCCATACGGCTGATGAATTGGGCATGATGAACAGGGCAAGTGAACTTAAGATGGCACCTACTAAGAAATAAGGTCTTCTTCTTCCCAGGCGGGGATGCCAGGTCCTGTCACTCAGGTAGCCGATGATAGGTTGCACGAGAAGTCCTGTCATGGGTGCAGCCAGCCAAAGACCGGGTATGGCTTCAGGCTTGGCGCCGAGGAATTCGTAGATGGCACTCATATTCCCCATCTGCAGGCTCCAGCCAAACTGGATACCGAAGAAACCAAAACACATATTCCATATTTGCCAGAATGAAAGGCGGGGTTTTACGCCGGTGTAAGCAGTTGACATTTTTTGCAGTTAATAGATAAAAGATAATAGTTTACTATAGAGCGATTGTCTTTTAATGTTTGGGTGTAGCCTATTGTGGCTAAGATAAAAATTAATAGTTAATAGATAATAGTTTGTTACAGAGCAATTGTGGTTAAGATAAAAATTAAAAGATAAGAGATAATAGTTTGCTACAGAGCAATTGTCTTTATTGATAGTGAATGGTGAACAGATAGTAGTGAATGCCCGATCTGTAAGAAACTATTATCTATTCTCTATTATCTATTATCTATTCTCTATTATCTATTAACTATTAATTTTTAACTATATAACAAACCCATTCGGTACGATCGCTCCTTTTTTGATGACCACGATACCATCTTTTACGGTGTAAAGGGCATGATCGGTGTTTTCGAGGTGCGGGCCGCCATTGATGCGGACATCATTGCCGATGCGGACGTTCTTATCCAGGATGGCATTCTTAATATAGCAGCGGTCGCCTACGCCCAGTAAGGGGATGCCTTTTTCGGTATCGCTGGCAATATCTGTGAGTGTCTCGTAGTAATCGCTTCCCATGATGTAGGTGCTGACGATGGTGCTGCCATGTCCCACCCGGGAGCGTATGCCGATGACGGAGTGTTCGATGCGGGAGGCATTCAGGATAGAGCCTTCTGCCACTAATGTTTTTTCCAGCGTGGTGCCGCTGATCTTGGCCGGTGGCAGCATGCGGGAGCGGGTATAGATGGTGCGTTCATTGTCGAACATATTGAAGTCGGGAATATCCTTGGTGAGGTCGAGGTTCGCTTCAAAGAAGGAATAGATATTTCCGATATCGGTCCAGTAGCCGGAATACTGGTAGCTGGCCACTTTATATTTGGCAATGGATTGTGGTATGATCTCTTTTCCAAAATCGGTGGCGGATTTGAACTCATTTTGCAGCAGATCGAACAGCAGGTTGCGGTTGAAGATATAAATGCCCATGGAGGCGAGGTAGATCCTTCCAGCGGCTTGCATTTCGGCTCCCGTATCGCTTACCCAATCGCCGAGTACGTCTTTCTTGGGTTTTTCGATAAAGGAGGTGATGAGGCCGGCGTCACTTTTCAGGATGCCAAATTCTGGTGCATCCCGCTGCGTTACGGGTATGGTGGCCACCGAAATATCAGCACCGAGGGCTTTATGATTGTCGAGCATCTCGGCAAAATCCATCTGGTACAATTGATCGCCGGAAAGGATGAGTATATAATCACTTTCAAATGGCTCTATGTGCCGGAGACCCTGCCGCACCGCATCGGCCGTGCCCTGGTACCAGGCCGGGTTGTCGGGGGTTTGTTCGGCGGCCAGTATATCTACAAAGGCTTTGCTGAATGCACTGAAATGATAGGTGTTCTTTATGTGGCGGTTGAGGGAGGCGGAGTTGAATTGTGTGAGTACAAACATCCGTCCGATGCCGTTATTGAGGCAATTGGAAATGGGGATGTCCACCAACCGGTATTTACCAGCAATGGGTACGGCGGGTTTACTGCGGCTGGCCGTGAGGGGATACAATCGGGACCCGGCGCCCCCGCCAAGTATCACGGATAAAATTTCTCTGGAGTGGGTGATAGTTCTTACTGCCATACGATAGTTAATAGATAATAGTTAATAGATAATAGTTATTACAGATCTTATTGTCTTTCTTTTATTGTTTTTACACTTGCTACAAGCATTTTTAATAAATTGGATGCATCCTTATGCATGGAATCAAACATTTTCTTTGAAATAAATTCCGTGGCATATAAAAGCTCCAGCCAATACATACTTTCATTGGCTT
>CALSAT010000010.1:0-19944 GCA_943372905.1 Bacteroides fragilis
ACTCTCATGTTTACTAAGATTATAGCCAATTTCTTTCATGGCGGATATAGATTTTGGGTTTACTACACCTGATGGTTTAGAGCCGGCACTATAAGCTTGTATATTATCACCACCGAGAATAGTAGCAAAAGCCTGGCTCATTTGGCTACGATTACTGTTTTCCACACAAACAAAAAGAAGCTTTTTCTTCATATATATAAATTTAATCAAAAAGGGGAAGCCTACGGGCTTCCCCTTTTAATGTTAGCAGCAACCAATGCCTCCACCGTTACCGCAGCAGATACTACCGGCGTCACAACAACCGGGATCTTTTTGTAAAGATTTGTTTGTTTTCATGGCTTTACTTTTATAGTTATTAAATATGAGACGAGGTTAACAACATCCGCTTCCTGGCTCACAGCAATTACGTTCATCTTTAGACTGCTTTTCAGCATACACCGTAATGCTGGTGATCCGGGTTTTTCCTTTTTTGTATTCTGCAATTTCTGCCGGTGATAAATATGCGGCAAGTATTTGATCCGGAATGGTGATGGTCTTATCCTTTTGTACAATGATATTACTAAAGCCGACTTCTTTTATAATGGACAGATAGTCGTCCTTTTGAATAGCGCCTGATACGCAGCCAGCATATAACTCTGCCACTTCTTTCCATTTTTCTGGAAGTTCTCCTTCAAGCACTACATCAGATATGGAGAAATGTCCTCCTGGTTTCAACACCCTGTATATTTCGCTGAACACTTTATGCTTATTTGGTACCAGGTTAAGTACACAGTTGCTTACAATTACATCAGCTTTATTGGAGGTAACGGGCATGTCTTCAATATCACCCTGACGGAATTCCACATTATTCAACCCCAGTTTTTCAGCATTTTCACGGGCAAGGATAATCATAGCATCAGTAAAATCTATTCCAATTACTTTACCAGATTCTCCTGTAAGTTTCCTAGCTACAAAGGCATCGTTTCCTGCGCCACTGCCAAGGTCAATCACTGTATCACCAGTTTTTATTTTAGCAAATTCTGTAGGCAGGCCGCAACCCAGACCAAGGTCAGCATCTGCATTGTAGCCATCTACTTTAGTATAATCATCTGCCATAATATTATATACCTCTTCAGTTGTGCAGGAACCGGTGGCCCCACAGCAAGAAGAGGAGTTCATTTCTTTAGGCTGTTTGGCTATCTCACTATATTTTTCTTTTACTAACTGTTTTACTTCTGCATCTGTTTTCATGATATTAATTATTTTATATTATTTAATAGTATCAACAACAAGCTTTTTCATTTTTTATCTTCAGATTATCAAAAAGAAAATTGAATTCACTATTGAATTTTTGAAAGGCTTTCCAGTTGATGCAATAGCAACTTCGGGGCCCATCAATGGCGCCTGTGATAAGACCAGCATTTTTCAGTTCTTTCAGGTGCTGCGAAACGGTGCTTTGAGCGAGAGGTAACAGTTCAACAATTTCTCCACAGATACATTCGTTACGCTGGGCCAGCACTTTCAGGATAGCGATGCGGGCGGGATGAGCCATTGCCTTAGCAAAATTGGCCAGATCTTGTTCCTTTTGCGAAAACTCTTCTTTCTTATGTATTGCCATATTTGAATCCTATATCGCAAATATACGATAGGAGTTTTCATACCGCCAAATTTTCTATTTAATAATTTTAGGAAGCCTTTTTCCTTTTAAAAAGAGATATAATTACACCGCTCGCAATGATACATACAATACCAAGAGATGACATCCAGTCTGGGAAGGGGTCGTTTAACAAGAATCCTATAAATACGGAAAAAATAATATTAGCATAGCCAATAGCCGATACGATTCCGGCTTTATCAGCACCATAGGCTTTTGTTACAAAGTACTGACCGAATAAAGCCGCCAGTCCCAACCAGGCCACATAGAAGCACTCTATACCTACGGGCCATTTCCATGAAATGAAGAACACATCATCAACCGGAATATGGGCAAGGTTACCAATGAGCATAAAGACAACCGGTACCAAAACACCTGTGCCTATGAACGATAGAACAATGATGCGTGAGTCATAATGTCCGGCCAGCCGGTTCACAGTTATATATGCCAGTGCAGATGTAATGCCGGAAATCAATCCTGTTACATGATAATACCAGGGAAAATGCATAGCCGGTTTATAGATCAATAGCATTCCCAAAAATCCGAGCAATACGGCTAATAGCACAAACCGCCCATGATATTCCTTAAAAAGTATAAATGAAAATATGGCAATGAAAAGGGCGGATGTGAGGTTGTAGGTCATAGCGGTGCCCAGGGGAATATGCAGAATGCAATAGAGCAGGGTATATAGGGCGGTCGTTCCCATCAGGCCACGGAACAAGAGGAGGTGAAATTTTCCTCCCTTGTTTACCGGGGGTTTGATGATGAATCCTGCGAGTAATACGATCAAGCCAACGGCGTTTCTCCAAAATACAAGCTGACCGGCCCCAAAACTCCCTTTCAATAATTTGGCGGCTCCTCCCATGAGCGAAAATCCCAGTGCTGCCAGCAGCATGTAGACTATGCCTTTATACCGGGTATCGATGGCCATTAAATTTTTACCAGTTTTTCTACCGCGGCCTCCAGTGTTTCTTTCTTTTTTGAAAAACAGAAGCGCAGTACTTTATCATCTTTTCCGATTTGATAAAAAGCGGAAACAGGAATAGTGGCCACACCCGCTTCTTTGGTAAGACGTATGGCAAGATCTTTATCGCCTTCATCAGTAATACGTTCATAAGTGCCGCAGATAAAATAGCTGCCATAAGAGTGCTGCATAGTAAACCTTGTTTGCTGCATTAGTTCTACGAAATAATCCCGCTTCTCCTGCATAAAAGCCGAAAGAAAGAGATAGGCGTCTTTATTATGCAAAAAACTGGCCAGCGCTACCTGGGAAGGTGTATGACAAGAAAAGCAATTAAACTGGTGGATCTTTCTGAATTCTTTCATTAAAGGGGTGGGTGCAATACAATAGCCCATTTTCCAGCCGGTACAGCTATAAGTTTTACCAAAGGAAAAACAAACAAAACTCCGGTGTAGCAGATCGGGATAGCGGAGTATGCTTTGGTGCAGTATATTATCAAATATCAGGTGTTCGTACACTTCATCGCTGATTATGAAAATATTTGTACCATCTGTAATTTTCTTCAACTCAATAATATCCTTTTGGCTGATTACCGATCCGGTTGGGTTATGCGGCGAATTGATAATAATTGCTTTTGTTTTAGGCGTAATGGCATTTTTTACTGTGTACCAGTTAATATGGTAATCAGGAAATACAAGGTTGATGGTTACCGCTTTAGCCCCGTTGGCTTCAATATTTGGAATATAGCTATCGTAAGCGGGTTCAAATACGATCACTTCATCACCCGGCTGGAGAATGGTAGTGAGGGCGGAATAGATCGCATAAGTACCTCCCGGGGTGATAGTGATCTCTGTTTCCGGGTTCACCACTGTTTCATACAAGTATGCTACTTTTTCAGCAATCGCTTCACGCAGCGGCATCCAACCTGGCATGGGGGCATACTGATTATATTGCTGGCTAACAGCGTCTTTTACCAAACCTGCCAATTCTTCGTTCATTGGAAAATCCGGAAAGCCCTGGCCAAGGTTTACGGCCTTGTGTTCGGCAGCTAGTGCACTCATCACTGTAAAGATGGTGGTGCCAACGTTGGGTAGTTTGGAGTCGATGATCAAAACAATTAGTTAATAACAGCAAGGCTGTAATGATAAATCCGGTTAAAAAGTAAAATTAGAAGGATTTATAAAAAGACCCTGCAGAAGTTTTGTAATTTGATGGATTATGGGCAAGAGACTTTCTGCTTTTTTCAACCCGGAGCAATTTCATGGATGGGGTAAGCAACGCAATTATTTTGAAGGTTGGTATTTTAAGCTGGTAAATGCGGATGAAACCCAGGCCCTTGCCATTATTCCAGGCATAGCCATGGATACCAACGGAGACAAGCATTCTTTTATACAAGTATTGGATGGTAAAAAACGGACCGCTATTTACCATAAGTTTGAAGCTGATTTGTTCCAACCAACTCCCCGAGTTTTTCATCTCTGCATAAAAGAAAACAGCTTCTCTGAAAAAGAACTTAAGCTGGCCTTGTCTGATATAAAAGGCTCTTTGCAGTTCTCGGGAAATATATCCTGGCCGAAACCCTGGTATTCTCCGGGTATTATGGGGCCATTTGCATTTGTGCCCTTCATGGAGTGTTATCACGGCATTGTAAGTATGGACCATTCTATAACCGGAAAACTGGTGATTGATAACAGGGAGATTGATTTCACCGGTGGCCGTGGTTACATGGAAAAGGATTGGGGACGTTCTTTCCCATCAGCTTATTTCTGGATGCAGTCGAATCATTTCACAGTGCCGGGCATTTCGCTGAAGTGTTCGGTGGCTAAAATTCCATGGCTTCGGGGCTCTTTTGTGGGCTTTATTGCGGGCATTTGGTTGCAGGACAGGCTGATCCGCTTTACTACCTATAATAGATCTTCCCTACGACGTTCCCTGGCTGATGAAAGAACCGTAGATATTGTGCTGGAGAATAAAAACTATTTACTTCAAATCGTTGCGCACAGGGACGGTGCCACGGAATTGGCTTCTCCGATCAACGGGTTCATGAATGGGCGCATTGCTGAAAGTATGACCTCTTCTCTGGACGTATTGCTGATGGATAAACGAAACAATAAAGTCCTGCTTCATGACACAGGCCGCAATGCAGGACTTGAGGTAGCAGGAAATATCAAAGAGATATTTGTCTAGTATTATTTACAGGATGTTTGACCAAGGCATAGCAGAGTTGCAGAAAAGGGTGTAAACAGCTGTTTAAGAAAGAGGCAACAAAATACTTTTAATAAGACCGTTATTTCTTTTTCTTCGGGAGGCTGGCCGTCACCAGGTCGTAGGAATGGTCTATCCATTCTAACAATTGCTTGGTGGAAACGCTGCCGTCAGCCACAATTGTATTCCAGTGTTTTTTATTCATATGATAACCGGGCAACACACAGGAAAACTCTTCCCGCAGTTCAATAGCTTTATCAGGGTCACACTTTACATTGAACCGAAGTGGTTGGTTATCAAATCCGGTCAGTAAAAATGCCTTCCCGGCTACTTTGTATACCAGTGTATCCGGGCCAAAAGGCAGGGTTTCCTCTGCTCCGGGTTTTGAGAGGCAATATTCACGGAGGATCTCAATGTTCATGCAAAGGATCATTAAAAAGAGTCAATGAGATTTGGTACACTTTTATTTTGTCAAGTGCTTTTTTTACAACCGGCATATCAGTGTTCAACTCGGTGTCTCCAAATAAAGCATTATCTCCATTCTCAATAAGGTCCAGTCTGAAATGGACGGCGGAAGAATCAAGGCTGCCTTTGTTGAATGATTGTATATAGCCTCCATAATCCCATCCAAATCCAGAGAAGGATATTTTTTGACCATTAATGTCCAGCAGCTCTTTCAAAGTGGAGCCAACTTTTAAACCCGTAGGTGTTCTGTAGGGGCTGCCCTCTTCACTGTTTTGCAGGTAAACTATTTGTTTATGATAAAAGCTGTCTCTCCAATAGACCACTATTTCTTTATTTGTTCCCGGATAGATTTTAGTTACGTCAATGCTATCAATACATTCCGGGCCGCAGATGCGTTCGTCTTTTACACTGGCTACGCCAAAAATGTTTTGCAGGCCGGTAAAATCAGTTCTTGGAGTAATGGCGCCCCATCCGGAATCGGTTACCAACGAAGAATCAATTATCTTTTTTATTTGTGCAGGTTGAGCGGCACCGGTCGTTTCTTTTTTATGATTATTGCAACTCCATAAGGCAGCTATAGTAATCAGAGTCAAAAGTGTTTTTTTCATAGTATCTTTTTTAGTCAGCAATAATAGCAGTAGCTTCTATTTCAATCAAATATTCCGGCTCAATCAATCCTTTTACTTCAATCATTGAGGTACAGGGTTTGATGTTGGAAAAAAACTCTCCGTGGGCCTTGCCATATTCTTCCCAGCGGGAAATGTCTGTAACAAACATTCTTGTTCGCACCACATCTTTAAGTGAGGAGCCGGCCTGCTGCAATACTTTTTCGATCTTTTCTATTATAAATTTAGTTTGTCCGTATGCATCATCTTTACCCACTAAGCGGCTGTTTTCGTCTACAGCTACTGTACCTGTTACCTCAATTATATTGCCCACTTTCACGGCTCGGCTATAGCCTACGATGTTCTCCCATTTTGCACCCGATGAATAATTTATTCTTTTCATTTAAATAAGAGATTAAAAGAGTGAAGGAAATAAAGTTATTGCTTCAGATAGTTTGTTGTGTCAATGATTAAGAGAACTAAAAAATCCGCCTTAGTTCTTAATTTCAATATTCTCTTCTTTCAGTAATATTTCTCCATTCATTTTTAATAATATCTGCGCTACCGTTACCACATCTTTTTGACAATACGTCACAATACGTTCCAGGTTCTTTTCTTTCCAGTACACCTCCCAAACCACGCTTCCGTCTATATCGTCTTTCGGAGTAGGTATTCCCAGCACATGTGCGAGCAGGTTCAGTGACGTAAAGCTTTTGTAGTCGCCAAATTTCCAGAGTTCCAGTGTATCGAGGTGATTTACTTCCCACGGCTTTTTGCCTGATATATTTAATATGGAAGGGATGGGCAGTCCGTTAATAATCATCCGGCGGCAGAGATAGGGAAAATCAAATTCTTTTCCATTATGGGCGCAAAGCTGTTTGGGTTCACCCGGTACCCATTTATTGAGCATCTCTGTAAACTGTGTAAGTAGTAACAACTCATCATTCCCGTAAAAGCTTTTGATAATTAATTTTCGACTGCCTGTTTTGCCCTGCATTACTCCACAGCTGATGCAAACGATCTTTCCAAATTCTGCATATATACCTGCACGGGGGTACAGCGTTTCATTGGTTTGTCCTTCGTGATATTTTGCTAAGGAAGCAGATTTCACATCCCACAATTGCCGCCATTCATCAGGCAGTTGTTCATAAGCGGGGTACTGCGGCACGGTTTCAATGTCCAGAAACAGTATGTGGTTTGCGGAGGATAGGGCCATCGCCAAATTTATAACCTAAAGGCAACGTAGTAAAATATAAAAGCCAATAGCGGAATTTGATGTTTTCTATGCCCCCTCAATAATGCCGATAAGATTACCAAACGGATCGTTAAGTGAGGCCACAAAAATGGGGCCGCCTACATTTGTTTTTTCCTGTACAATAGTGGCACCCGCCTCTGTCAATTTTTTGACAACGGTTTCCACATCATCTACGGCCCAGTACACCACAGATTGGTTTCCGGGAGTAATATTGGTGAGATCGGGGTCCAGCCCCAGCTCACAGCCATTAATATCAAAACCCACATAAAAGGGTTCGTCAAAATAAGGTTGTACACCAGTAATTTTGATATACCAGTTTTTTGCAGCTTCAATATCTGCCACATGGTAAACCACTGTTCTGAGTTTTTTCAGCATCTATTACAGGTATTTATCGCCTTTGTTGCGTTTTATTTCTGCCACATATTCTTTTATTTCCTGTTCTTTGTCTTTTTTACAGATCATCAGTACGTCTTTAGTATCCACTACAATATAATCTTTCAGGCCCTGCAATAGTACCAGCTTATTGTCCGGTACATGCACCATACAATTATTAGCGTCCACCACAATCACATTCTTTCCTACTACCGCATTGCCAAAATAGTCTTTGTCTTTATTTTCCCAGGCGCTGTTCCAGGTGCCCAGGTCGCTCCAGCCAAAAGTAGCAGGAATAACATATACGTTTTCTGCTTTTTCCATTACGGCAAAGTCAACAGAGATATTGGTGCATTGCGGATAAATATTTTCTATCGCTTCTTTTTCCGCGGAGGTGTTAAACTTATCTTTTTCGGCAGCAAACACTTCATATATCTCCGGCAGGTACTTTTCAAAAGCGGCCAGTACATTCTTTACCTTCCAGGTAAAGATGCCGGCATTCCATAAAAAATCGCCACTGGCAATAAAGGCTTTGGCAAGATCCACATTCGGCTTTTCTGTAAACGTTTTTACTTTATGTACAGCAGGGGCTGCTTCCGCTGTTTCATGCTGAATATAACCATACCCGGTATTAGGATAAGTGGGCTTTACGCCAATCGTTACCAGTGCATTGATGTGGTCAACAAAATCGAGTGCTTTTCTGGCAGTTTTGATAAACTCATCTGTTTCCAGGATAAGATTATCCGCCGGAGCGGCTATCATTAATGCCTTGGGGTCTTTTTTCAACAGCTTAAAGGCAATATAGGCTATGCACGGTGCCGTATTCTTCCTGGATGGTTCAGCCAGTATGTTTTCAGCCGCTATGTCCGGCACCTGTTTTTTTACAATGTCTACATACTCCTGTGCGGTAATTATGTAGATATTTTCTTTCGCTACCAATTTGCTGTACCGCTCGAAAGTTTGTTGTATCAGTGTTTTGCCGGTACCCAGTATATCAAGAAATTGTTTTGGGAAATCCGTGCGGCTCATCGGCCAGAAACGGCTTCCGATCCCTCCTGCCATTATTGCAACATAGTGATGTTTGTTCATTTGGTCAATAGTGAATAGTGTGCAGCGGAGGGTGATGCCCAACACTGCCACCGGTTATATTAATCCTTCCCGTACCAGGTCGTGTATATGAATGATACCCAAATATTTTTTCTTATCAGTTACCGCCAGTTGCGAGATCTCTTTTTTCCGCAGAAGGTCCAACGCATCCACGGCCAGTTCGTCGGGTCCGATAGTTATCGGGTCGGCTGTCATTATTTCCCCTGCGGTTATCTTATCTATCGCATTACTTTTTTCGAGCATCCGGCGTAAGTCTCCATCGGTAATGATGCCGAGCAGATTGGTTTCAGCATCTACTACGGCCGTTATGCCCAACCGCTTCGCAGTCATTTCCACGATCACCTCTTTTAAAGACTGATCAGCCAGAACCGCCGGAGTTTCATTATCAGAATACAGGTCTGAAACCCGCAAGTATAGTTTTTTGCCCAGCATTCCCCCCGGATGAAACTTAGCAAAATCATCAGACTGAAAGCCCTTCATTTCCATCAGGCAAATGGCAAGGGCATCCCCCATTACTAACTGAGCGGTGGTACTGGTAGTGGGGGCCAGGTTGTTGGGGCAGGCCTCCTGTGTAACGGTGGTATTTAAAACAAGGGATGCATTTTTTGCCAGGAAAGAGTCGATACTTCCCACCATGGCTATCAAGGTGTTACCAAAGTTTTTGATCAGCGGTACCAGTACTTTTATTTCCGGGCTTTCACCACTTTTGCTAATGACGATCACCACATCATCCTGTTGCACCATACCCAGATCGCCATGAATGGCATCAGCAGCATGCATAAAGATGGACGGGGTGCCGGTGGAGTTGAAAGTGGCTACGATCTTTTGTGCTATAACGGCGCTTTTGCCAATACCGCTAACCACCACCCGGCCTTTACTGCCGGCAATAGCGGATACTGCTTTTTCAAAATCATCATTAATAAAGGCCGTAAGTTCCGTGATGGACTGGGCTTCCAATTGAATGGTTCTGAGAGCTATTTCCTTTATTGAGCTGGCCATAATAAGATGAGTCGAAGCCGCAAATTTAGAGGAATTACTTATGAACTTCCTGTTATGCAAACGTTGCATTTAATTTTAACGACTATTGCCCTTTGAAAGCGGGAAATCAGTTGTAAATTCGCACCCTTCGATTCCGACCTTGCCTTGGGATGACTGGAAAGAGGCTGAAGTAGTGTGACAGGAATTATCCACGGGAATGTTTGGACCTGCCCGATCAACAACCTCTTACCTAAAATGCGGTAAATACTTAGTTATGCGGCTTAATAGGCTTGTGTAAAAAATAAACCTGCCACAAGGCATTTATCGGGTAAAAAGGAGTATCTTAATTAAATCTGCATTTGTAGCAAGTGCGACCCCGCCCCAATGTGGGGCAAGTAGAAAATAAACTGAGCAATGGCAACATCAACTGTTAAGAAACCCGCGAGGAAAAAGGACGAACCTGCGGCAAAATCCAATCCTGCAAAAGCCGCTAAAACGGTTAAGGCAAAAGAAAACAACCCTGTTAAAAAGCGGTTCGATCTTCACAAAGCGTTACAGGAATATTTTGGGTTTGATAAATTCAAAGGAACGCAGGAAAAAGCAATTGAATCCCTGCTGGCTGGTCATGATACCTTTGTCATCATGCCTACGGGTGGCGGCAAAAGCCTTTGTTATCAACTTCCGGCAATGGTTAGCGAAGGGGTGGCCCTGATCGTTTCTCCTCTTATTGCATTGATGAAGAACCAGGTGGACCTTGTGCGGGGCTATTCCAGCAACGATGAAGTAGCACATTTTCTTAATTCCACCCTCAATAAGAAAGAGATAAAGGAGGTACACGACGACCTGCTGAGCGGCAAGACCAAAATGCTGTATGTGGCACCTGAAACAATGACCAAGCAGGAAAACCTGGAGTTTTTTGCCGACCTGAAAATCTCTTTTTTTGCAGTGGATGAGGCCCATTGTATCTCCGAATGGGGGCATGATTTCCGTCCGGAATATCGCCGCCTGCGGGAAATGATGGTACAGATAAACCCCGACGCACCAGTAATAGCACTGACTGCTACGGCCACACCCAAAGTTCAGAGCGATATTGTAAAAAACCTGGACCTGCGGGAACCCAATATCTTCATTTCTTCTTTTAACAGGGCGAATCTTTACTACGAGGTATTACCAAAGATCAAAAAAGCACAAACCGATGAGAACATTGTCCGCTTCATCAAATCCATGAAGAACAAAAGCGGCATTATTTATACACTCAACAGAAAGACAACGGAAGAGCTGGCAGATATTTTAAATGCCAATGGTATAAAAGCGGTGGCCTACCATGCCGGGCTTGATAGCAAGCTGCGGGCCGAAAGACAAGACCTTTTCCTGGGCGAGGATGTGCAGGTGATCTGCGCTACCATTGCTTTCGGAATGGGTATAGATAAGCCTGATATCCGCTTCGTTATACATTATAATATTCCCAAGAGCATTGAAAACTATTACCAGGAAACAGGCCGTGCCGGTCGTGATGGGCTGGAAGGAAAATGTGTGCTCTATTATTCCCATAAAGATGTAAGCAAGCTGGAACACCTGATGCGGGACAAACCACTTAGTGAAAGAGAAGTAGGGGCACAGTTGATAAACGAAACAGTAGCCTTTGCAGAAACGGGAGTTTGCCGCCGCAAGATACTCATGAGCTATTTTGGCGAAGAGTATGAAAAAGAAAACTGTGGTCAGTGCGATAACTGCAAGCACCCCAAAGAAAGGCTGGAGGCTAAAGAAGAAGTCGTGATTGCTTTAAAAGCTATCAAAGCATTGGACGAACGCTTTGCCACCGACTATGTGGTGCAGATCATAAGCGGTAAGCTGACGCCCCAGATACAAATGTTCCGCCATGATGCATTAGATGTCTTTGCCAGTGGCAATGACAGGGACAATCATTTCTGGAACTCACTGATACGCCAACTGATCCTGGAAGGTTTATTGACAAAAGATATTGAGGAATACGGGGTGTTGAAATTCACCAAAAAGGCGGAAGTATTTTTGAAGAAGCCGAAATCATTCCAGATTGTATTGAATAAGTTGTATGATGATGCGAATGCGGACGATGAAGAAACAACAGAAACAACCGGCGGCGCAGCACTGGATGAAAAATTGATTGAAATGCTGTTGGAGCTTCGTCAAAAGGAAGCCAAGAAAAAGAACCTGCCGCCATTTGTTATTTTTCTGGAATCATCCCTGCAGGATATGGCTACTTTCTATCCCGTAACGATGGAGGGACTGGAGAAATGCCAGGGGGTAAGCAAGGGCAAGGCGCTGAAATATGGCCGACCCTTTGTGGACCTGATTGCCCGCTATGTGGAAGAGAACAGCATTGAGCGGCCGGATGATTTTGTGATGAAGAGTGTGGTCAACAAAAGCGGCAGCAAGGTCTATATTATTCAGAATACAGATAAAAAAGTATCGCTGGAAACCATTGCCAAGAACAAAGGTTGGCGAATGGACGAAATGCTGGAAGAAATGGAGACCATTGCAGCGAGTGGCACTAAACTGAACCTGGACTATGCCATTGATGAAATGCTGGATGAAGATGATCAGGATGAGATCATCGAGTATTTCAAAAGTTGCGAAACATCCTCGTTGCAGGTGGCCCAGGAAGAATTGTCGGAGTATAATTTCAACTGGGAACAACTGAAGATCATGCGGATCAAGTTTTTGAGCGAATATGGAATGTAGATTTTATATTCCGGAGAGGATTCTTTACAGCATTCTTTAAACAATTCTGTATAATGAAAAAGCAACTGGTGGTTTTTATGCTGCTCTTTATAGCAGCCTGTACATCGAAACCCCGTTCGGGTTCTCATATTGCGGAAATCAAATGGATAGATCTGACTTATAGCTTCGACAGTAAAACATTGTATTGGCCCAATAATACTAAACCATTCTTACATAGTACCGATGCAGAAGGATTTACTGAAAAGGGATACTATTATTCTTCTTACTCCATTTGTACACCCGAACATGGCGGTACCCATCTTGATGCACCAATTCATTTTGCTGCAGGAAAATATACTGCGGACCAGATTCCGCTTAGCAGCCTTACCGGGACAGCGATAGTAATTGATGTTTCTGATAAAGCACTGGCAAACCGGGATTACCTGATCAGCAAAGAAGACATTTTGAGCTGGGAAGCAAAAAATGGAAGGATTGAGGACAGTACAATAATTTTATTTAAAACGGGTTACGGGCAGTTTTATCCCGATAGGGAAAAGTATTTTGGCAGCGCCAAAACAGGCCCCGAAGCACTTGGGGAGCTTCATTTCCCCGGCATAGACCCAGCTACAGCAGAATGGCTAGTGAAGGAGCGGAAAGTAAAAGCAGTGGGGCTGGATACACCCAGCCTGGATTTTGGTCAGTCAAACGATTTCAAAGCTCACCAGGTCTTTATGGGTAATAATGTACCCGGTTTTGAAAACCTGGCTAATCTACACTTGTTGCCTGTAAAAGGAGTTTATGTGGTAGCGCTGCCTATGAAAATTGGAAAGGGAAGTGGGGGGCCGTTACGCATTATTGCAGCTAAAACTGAGTAGAGATACATCATTGTTTGATTAAAATAGGCAGGTTTTCCCTGTTTTATCCACAAAAGCTTTTATATTTGCTGCCCCGAAGCACAAAGGCAATGTAAGGCTTCCACTTTTCAAAGTTGATGTGTTTCAGGAACGGTGCGGTAGCTCAGTCGGTAGAGCAAAGGACTGAAAATCCTTGTGTCGGCGGTTCGATCCCGCCCCACACCACCCTCAAGCAGAAATGGCCTGATACTTTAAAAAGAGTATCAGGTTTTTTGTTTTAATCGGTTTAGAGCCTCCACCCCTTTTTTAGTAAATACTCCCTGCATTTCTTACAAAACTCTTTTTCTTCCCCCGTGGGGTCAGTTCCTTCAGCATCCCGCATAAAACAGGTCTTTACGGGACAATGGGGTAAGCCGGTAGTGTGTCCCAACTCATGTATCACCACTTTATAAAAATTCTTTTTATCCCGTACCCGGAAGTTTGAGGCTATACAAGCATTTCCCGGTTGGTAACCAAGCCCCATGATTCCATGATCAGGATTACTGCCTTTTGTAGTACTTATATCCTGCATGGTGATGGCCAGGTACACCTCGTTAGCCTTTGCTCTCTTGCTCATCCATTCTATTAATGAATCGGCCCGGTACCTCTTTCTGGGAGCATAGTACGCAAACCGTGGCATCTTTTCATGAGGCAGCAGCTCAATATTTGACACCAGGGCTTTCAACTCTGCAAGGGTGGTACTGGTAAACGATTCTGTGGTTTTGCCCAATGGCAATAATTTGATAGTGATATCGGGAGCTTTCGATGTCGCCCAATGTTTTAATACCGGTTTCTTATCCCCTTTACCCGATTGGCAAGCGTAAGCAAATAGTAAGAAAACAAGAGGATATAATTTCATATAGAAGACAACAGGATAATACAGACAAAACTATTCAGCTTTTGTATATGCCACCGCTATTTCGGACCCCACCTTCGCATTATGTTTTATCAATGCAATATTCGCTTCCAGGCTTTCGCCTTTGGTATGCTCAGCAATGTACTGGAGTAAAAAAGGCGTTACTTTTTTACCGCTGATATTTTTTTCTTTGGCCGCGGCCAATGCCTGCAGTATATACACTTCCATTTCTTCCGATGCAATTTCCTGTTCGGCAGGTACGGGGTTGGCTATTAAAACAGCTCCATTTAATCCCAGGCCCCACTTAGTTTTTAGCAGGTCTGCAATGGCGGCGGGTGTATCTAAACGAAGCGGCGAAATAAAGCCGCTCTTTCGGGAATAGAAACTTGGAAACTCATTCTGTCCGTAGGTAACCACCGGAATGCCTTTGGTTTCTAAATATTCTAACGTTAATCCAATGTCTAAAATTGATTTTACCCCGGCAGAAACCACGGCTACAGAGGTGTGTCCCATTTCCGTAAGATCGGCAGAAATGTCCATGTTTGTTTGGGCATCTCTATGCACGCCGCCAATGCCGCCGGTTACAAATACTTTGATACCGGCCATATCAGCTATCCGCATGGTAGCGGCCACCGTAGTTGCGCCAAAAAGGTTTTGACTGATGACATAGGGCATATCCCGAAGGCTTACTTTCCACACATCGCCGGCTTTTCCAAAATATTCTAACTGCTCTTTAGTTAACCCCACACAGCATTTACCATTCATAATGGCAATGGTAGCCGGGATGGCCCCATTTGCCCTTACCACTTCTTCTACGGCTAATGCAGTTTCCACATTTTTGGGATAAGGCATGCCATGCGAGATGATGGTGGACTCTAATGCCACAATTGCTTTGCGGCTTGCCAGGGCTTGTTTTACTTCAGGATGTATTTCCAAAAATGAGTTCATAGCAACAAATTTATGCTTTCGCACACGTTTACCCCGGTAGGGTAGGGGAGGGGCTCAATACGAAGGTTATACGTCAGTTGAACGAAGGATGAACGAAAGATGATTGAATTTGCTATTCAAAAACCATACTGAAACTATACCTGTTCACTGTTTTTTGTATGGGGTAATTTTACCGATAAGCTTAGTTCAATCCCATGCTCAACAAGACCAAGAGGCAAACTAATTAAGTTATGCCGGGTAATAATTATTTACAAGGCGAAGCAGTTTCTCCTGTGTTAAATGAGTGGCAATAGCGCCATTTACCTGCAATATTTCTGCGGACAATGTATGCGCCAGTTTCAAACACTCAAGATTTTCTTTGCCCAGGTGTTTCCCGAGTATGTAACCCGACAACGAACCGTCGCCAGCACCAGTGCAATCCACCACATGTATATCTGGCGCATGAAGTGTCACTGATTTCTCTGTATTATAGAGAGCGGAGCCGTGCTTACCATTGTGCAGCCAGATGTTCTTCACCCCTTTTTGCAACAATTCTTCCACCTGCAACTGTGTGAGGAAAGCCTTATCGGAACAAAGCACCGGTAATTCATCTTCGTTTGGCGTTATCAAATAAAGCCCTTCCAGGTTCACGTCTTTGAATTTTTTGGCGGGCGGTACCGATACCGGTTCTATTATAAAGGGCACACCTGTTTCTTTGCTGAATGCCAGCAGCCACTCTGCCGTTTCTACATTTATATTGGCGTCGGCCATTAAAAAAGAAGCGGTTTTTAAAAGATCAGTATGCCTGGCTAAATGTTCCGGCGTTATTAAATGGTTGGCCGCATTGGTAAGAAAAGCGCAGTATAATGATCCATCCATATTTAGTATGCCGGTGTACTTTCCAGACAAGCCTTCTTTGGTAATGGAGGCATCAAGTTTTACACCAGCGCTGGTGCAGACTTCTTTCAGCCAGTTGCCATCACTGTCATTTCCAAATACGCTGATCAACTGGACCGGCACACCCAGCAGCGCCAGTTGATGGGCAATATTCCGGCTTACGCCCCCGGCAGTTTTGGTTACGTGGGCATCAATAGTGGTGGCCAGCAGCATTTCTTCGGTGGCATGAAAAAGCTCGTCAACAAAGGAAGCGCCGATACATATAACGGGGTTTGACATGCTGCAAATGTAAAGGCAAAGGGTTATTCTTCTTTCTTCTTCACTATCAAAAACCAGTCATTGTCCAGCGGCAGGTAGCCATAGTCATAACAGTAATGATAGGTCTTGCCTGTTTTGGTAGTATAGTTATGAGTAAGGTATTTGAACTGAAAACCCAGGCGCAGGAGTTTGTCTTTATTGGCCTTGGCTGTTTCTTCAGTTTCTGGCAGGATGGATTCGAGGATCTTCCGGTTTTTCAGCAGGGTGGCGTTGATGTTCTTCACGAGTGAATTTTGGTTTCCCCGGATCTTTTGCAGGTTATTATAGTTGTTGCGGCAGTAATCGTTACAGAATTTTTTATCCACCCGGCCCCGCAATATAGCGCCGCAGGCAAGGCATTTTTTAAGTTCGTTTACAGGAACAGGCATTTTTGAAGAATATTTAATACGCTAATATACAACACTATATCCGTGTATAAACGTTTATACCCGTTTAGCTTCGGGAAGAAACGGGTAATAACCGGCTCTGGCTTTTGGCGGCGGCCATCTTTGCGTTGTCAATCGGTCCCAAAACAAATTGGGAGACGTCGCCGGTTGATTGAAATAAATTAAAAACCCGTTTCGCTTTGAGCGAGACACAAAACGTAAAAACATGTACGCATTAAAAAACAAAGTTCAACTAATCGGTAATCTGGGCAATGCTCCTGAAGTAAAAACCCTGGAAAGTGGTAAAAAGATGGCCCGCTTTTCCGTAGCCACGAGTGAAAACTACCGCAATGCCCGTGGTGAAAAAGTAACCGAAACGCAGTGGCACAACCTGGTGGCCTGGGGTAAGCTGGCCGAGATTGCTGAAAAATTCCTGACGAAGGGCAAGGAAGTGGCGATTGAAGGCAAGCTGATCAACCGCAGCTATAATGATAAGGAGGGCAACAAGAAGTACATAACCGAAATACAGGTAAATGAGTTGTTGATGCTGGGTGTAAAGACCACAGAGGCATAAAATACCTTAGCCACAGATTGCACGGATTAGCACAGATTTCAGCCTGCGGCTGTTTGAGGGCTAAACCTAAAGTAGTCTGTGGCTTTTCATTTATTTAATGAGATAGATTTTGTTGGATGGATAATTTTATTTCTAAAGAGGAAACATATAGGATAATCGGAATTTGTATGGAGGTTCACCGGGAACTTGGCTTTGGGTTTTCTGAAATAGTGTATAAAGATGCTATTGAGATAGAAGCTGTAATTAAAAAGATACAAATTGAAAGGGAGAAAGTTTACGATGTGAATTATAAAGGGAAGAAGCTCCCTTACAAATTTTATGCTGATTTTGTTCTTTTTGATAGTATAATTGTAGAGATCAAGGCTTGCTCCAAAGGAATTTCTGATGAACATATATCCCAAACACTAAACTATCTAAAAGCTTCCGGCTGTTCAGTTGGACTTATTGTTAATTTTGGAAAAAAGAGCCTCGAACATAAAAGACTTGTATTTTAATCTGTGCTAATCTGTGGCTAATAAAATAATCCGTGGCAACCTTCACCCCAGATACCAACAACGAACTATTTCACCTGGCTATTCAATTGGTGAACCAAAGCAATCGAAATATTTTTCTCACCGGCAAAGCCGGTACCGGGAAGACTACTTTTTTAAAATACATCCGGGAGAACTCACCCAAGCAAATGGCTGTAGTAGCGCCAACGGGAGTGGCGGCCATGAACGCAGGCGGTGTTACTATTCATTCGTTTTTTCAATTACCCCTTTCACCATTCATTCCTGAAACAAGGGGTACAGGCTTCCAAGCCCCGGGCCAGGAGGTTTCTAACAAACACAGCCTTATCAGCCGTCTGCGGTTTAATACGGATAAGAAAAAAGTTTTGCAACAGTTAGAGATATTGGTGATCGACGAAATAAGCATGGTGCGTTGCGATACGCTGGATGCGATCGATACTGTTTTAAGGCATGTACGCCAGCGGCCGCATGAGAGATTCGGCGGAGTGCAGTTGTTGTTTATTGGCGATATGTTACAATTACCACCGGTTATCAAGGAGCAGGAGTGGAACTTGTTGTCAGACTATTACAGGGGCCAGTATTTTTTTGATAGTAAGGTATTGGAGGAAGAGCCGCCCTTGTATATAGAATTCGATAAAATTTACAGGCAAAGTGAACAGCGTTTCATCGACCTGTTGAACCAGGTACGCAATAATGCGCTGAATGAGGACGGGATGAAAATACTCGAGAGCCGTTTTCAACCATCGTTCCGGCGGTCCAAACAGGATGGTTACATCATTCTGACGACCCATAACAATAAGGCGAGTGAAATAAACGCCAAGCAACTCGGAAACCTGGACGCCCCACTTTTTTCTTACCAAGCGGAAATTGCAGATGAATTCTCCGACCGGGCCTTCCCGGCAGATGAAGTGTTGCACCTGAAAGTGGGTGCACAGGTAATGTTCATCCGCAATGATGCAGCAGAAAAAGGCAAGCGTTTTTTTAATGGTAAAATTGGGACCGTATCTAAACTGGAAGAGGATAAGATATTTGTACAATGCGATGGAGAATCAGCAGCAATTGAAGTGTCGAAAGAGAAATGGGAAAATATCCGCTATACGCTGAATAAAACCACCCGGCAACTTGATTCGGATGTCCTGGGCTCGTTTACCCAATATCCCTTACGGCTTGCCTGGGCCATCACTATTCATAAAAGCCAGGGCCTTACGTTTGAGAAAGCGATCATCGATGCGGGCGAAGCTTTTGCGCCCGGCCAGGTATATGTGGCACTAAGCCGATGTACCTGCCTGGAAGGAATGGTGTTGCAAAGCCGGGTGCGGTCGTCCAGCCTTTTTAGTGATGCAAGGATCGTGGAGTTCTCCCAACGCAGTGCCTCCAGTAATCAATTGCAGCAAGAACTTGGCTTTGCCCGAAAGCATTATCAACTGACCATCCTGCAATCGCTTTTTGATTTTGCACAAGTGATCAGTAGCGGCAAAGAGATACTGGAATATATTTTGGAGAATAGTTCATCATTTAATCCTGAATCCATCTCATGGGCACAGGAGTTGCTCGCAACACTGGATAAACTACAGGACACCGGAAAAAAGTTTCAGTTGCAATTACAATACCTGTTTCAGCAAAGTGAATCTCCGGAAAACAACCAGCCGTTACAGGATAGAATTAAGGCGGGGGCCCAATATTACATATCAGAAATTGGATATCTTATTCAGTTCATCCAACGATCGCCTGCTGTTACGGACAGCCGCCTTCATTCGAAAGAGTATAATGACAGCAGCAAGGAGGTTTTTGCAAAATTGGCAGAGAAGAAATTCTTGCTGGAGGGAATCACCGAGAAATTTGATATTGACTTATTTCAGCAAAGAAAGAAGCAATTCGTGTTACCTGCTATTTCGATCAATGCATATGCAGGGGCTTCGCAAAAAAGAACGGACAGCCCGCATCCGGTTTTACACCAGCAATTACGAAGAATAAGGGAGAATATTTGTTCCAGAAAGGATATTCCTATTTATATCGTGGCCGGAACAGATACCATTGATGAAATGGCCCGCTACCTGCCACAAACGCTGGTGGAGCTTAGAAAGATCAGTGGCTTTGGGGATGCGAAGGTGGAAAAATACGGACAGTCCTTTCTGGATGCTATCATTGCCTATTGCGAGGAACGGAGCTTGTCTTCTTTAATTCATGAAAAGAAGCCAAAGAAGGAAAAGAAAGAGCGAACCGGACCAGTCCGGAAAAAAGGAGATACTTACGCTGAAACCTTAAAGCTATACGGAGAAGGGAAATCAATTATTGAAATAGCGTCTGAAAGAAACCTGTCTCCC
>CALSAT010000011.1:0-19894 GCA_943372905.1 Bacteroides fragilis
ACTAAGGTTAAACCGTCTCACCGATTGGCCCTCTGTAGCATACAAAATGGTATTATTGCTTGGTGCAAACTCCAGCGATTCAATTGCATTGCCAAAACCTGTGGCGACGGTACTCCATCCCCCTGCTCCTGAAGTGGTGTTGTAATCAATATTTGTGTAGCCGATATATATATGCGTATCATTTCCGGGACGCAACACGGCTGGTGTTGTCCAGTTACCAGGGCCGGTTCTGATACCAGTACTGGTGGAACCTCCATCATCGCTGCGGCGAAAAGAACCGTTTTGGCTGGAGAGATAAATCACATTGGTATTGGAGGGATTTACCACGGTTTCCATACCATCACCACCGCCAATGCTCAGGTACTGTGCCCCGGTATTGCGGTAGCTGCCGTTGTCCTGAAGCCCTACTGTAACAAAAGCTGCTGAAGCGGTGGGGTCAATGCCCATGCGATAAACTTGGCCCGTTTGCATACTGCTCATCAGGCTGATCCAGGTATCGGTACTGCGGGTCATGCGGTAAAGGCCGCCATCGCCGGCGCAATACAAATAAGTGGCATCACATTTCAGTTCAAAAATATCGGCATGGCTAAAATTGGATGTGCTGGTACTGGTCCAATCGGAAATCTGCACCCAGCCACCGGTGGCGCCACCAGTTGTGCTTTTGTATATATCCAGGCCTCCTACATAGATGTCATCTATATCGGTTGGTGATACAGCAATGCAGATATTGCGCCAGGCCTGGCCGCCCAATACATTGGGTGTATTGCTGCGCAGGGTAAAACTGGTGCCGCTGTTGATACTGCGATATAAACCCTGGTAAGCCGTGCCATCGCCATACAACAGGTATATGTATGCACTGTTTGCTGGAGATACACCAATTTGTATCCGGCCCCCCGTGGTAGGAAGTCCTGCACCTGCCCTGTCCACCCGTAAAAATGTCAGGCCCCCATCGGTGCTTTTGTAGAAATAAGGCCCGTTGCTGGTGGCATACATGGTGGTGGTGCTGCCCGGCTGGTACACAATGTCGTAGGAATTTGTGGTAAGATCGAATTGTGTACCGCCCACCGTAGTGTAATAGGTGACCAGGTCCCAGGTGGTACCGCCATCTGCTGTGCGGAAGAGTCCATTGTCTGTACAGGCCCATACGATATTGGCGTTGTTGGGGTGTACTAATAATTTATATCCTTTTACATTACCGGTTGCAGGAAAGGTAAGACCCGTGGTGAACCATGTATTGCCTGCATCAGTACTTTTTAACACCCCTGTACTGCGGTAGCCGGAAGCGCCGCCCACAGCACCTGTAAGTGCATACATGATGTTGGTATTGGTGGGTGCAATTTCAATATCCTGCACTGCCAGGTTAGGTATGCCGTCTGTTTTGGGTGTCCAGGCATAGGCGCTGCCGCCTAAAAAATCGCCAAACCACATACCACCACCGGGTGTGCTTACCCATATATCGCTGCCCACAAAATCAAGGCTGCTGTTGCGGCCCACTCCATTTTGCGCATCGCCCGCCAGTATGGTAGGATTGGGCTGGCCAAGGGGTATCCAGTTTGATACACCTGCTTCTATAAACTCATTACGACCCGTGCGGGACCTGAATTCAGTGTAAGCTGCTTTATTGAGGGCTTCAAAATCGGGCAATATACCTGTCTGGTCCACATTATTTCTTACCAGGAATTCCCAGCGCTTGAATTGCTTATAACCGGTGCCCACTTCGCCTACTCTTGCAAAGAAGCTATCGGCCTTTTGTTTTATTACAAAATAGTTGTTGCTGGGATCTTTTAATATTTCGTCTATATTCCGCTGTGCATTTACCTCTGTGGCAATGGCAAACGGCAGAATGGTAATAACATATTTTAAAAACCACTTCATAATTTATTGTTTCGATGAACTGATCATTTGTTGAAGCCACCCATCAGATCGCATTCATTCATTTTTGCTACAGCTTAGGTAAATCTGTCCTGTTCAATCTCACTTTTATTTCACCGGTAAATGCATTGGGCGCTGGTATGGAATAAAACCCGGGATAGATACTTTCTTCCGGATAAAATGTCTTCCAGCTTCCATCTGTTTGCTTACCCATCATTTCTATTTTTCCTTTTGCGGTAATATTAAATTCAATCTTTCCATTTACTAAGGAAAAATAATTATTGGCAGAGGCGGGTTGCTTTACCCGTGCCGGTACTTCGGTAAGGTGGGGCACCAGTATATCATTTTGTCCGGGCCTTGTAGCCAACGGTATGCCTCCATTGCTGCAGGGGGCGATATAGGCCCTTAAGTAGGAACCTGCTTTTATTTCAAACCCTGGGTTCATTATGACTGTGCCGCCAGCCTGTACAAATACTTCATCACCGGTGGTACCGGGTGTGGTGATGGTGGCATTTACATCTGTTGATGCTTCATAGTAATAAGGACCCGTTCTGCTTCCGCTTATTGTCAATGAACTGGCACAGGCACTGCGGCGATTGCCAAGCCATGCGCCGCGGCCGAAAGTGGAGGCATATATTAGTCCATTTTCATTTACTACCAGTTCTGTTACCGGGGCACGGGGCATGCCATTGTAAAATGGCACCCAGTTGGTCATTCCATAGCCCCTGAAGAAAACGCCGAACTCAGTTCCCACATACACCCCTTCGGTAGCTACTGCCAGGCCGTAGGTGGGTATATTGGGCAAGCTGCCGCTCCAGTTGGTCCATGTATCGCCTCCATCTAAACTGCGCATTACTTTATTGCCGGCGGAATAGCCGCCAAAGCATACATATACTTCCAGTGAGTTGGTGGGATAAACATCAATATCATTGATAGTGAATGTACCCACTGGCCAACCCGGATTGCCGCTCTTGGTGGTCCAGGTTGCAATACGGTCATCGCTTCTTACTACATTAGTTCCTGCACTGCCGTATAACCTTGCCTGATTGCTGGGGCAGGTGGTTAAAACCCTTCGGGTACTGGTGGCAATTGTAAGATTAGTATTGGTGAACCTGTTATACGATCGGCGGGTTGAAGTACCGCCAATGTAAACGGTATCCCCATCTGAATAATCTATTGCAAGGGGAGAGTAAAAAGTAACGGTAAGCAGTCCTGTTGCGGTGGTACCTCCATCAAGCGACCTGTAAAAACCGTTGTTGATGTTCATATACAGAATATCGGGATCATCGGGATCGATGGCGGTTCCATATCCATCGCAACAAATAACATGGTCAAAATTTGTGGCACCGCTATTGAGCCGGTGTTTCATTCCATTATCCTGAGCACCGGCCAGAAAGCCAAGGCCATCGCCATCGCCGTCTGCATCAGCATCCCGCATGGCCATTCCGTAAAACTGGGTGGTGGAAATGGTATTGGTGATGTTTGTCCAGCTCACTCCATCATCGGTGCTTCTGTAAAAGCCGCCATCAGTAGCGGCATATAAATTATCGTTGAGCGGATTATAGGCTACTGCATGCACATCGGGGTGAATGTATTTATTGGCAGCGCCTGCATATCCTTCCCTGTATTTGGTGCTCCACACCATGGCTGTTCCGCCATTGCTGGCACTGCTTACCCATACATTTAATCCGCAGGTGGCAATAAAGTTGGCATCGCTGGGTTTTACTGTAATACCCAGATCATAGGCGCTTTGATCATTGCCATCCAAACCATTTTCCTCTGAACCGAGTATGTTGGGAGTATTGGACCGGCGGGTATAACTTACACCACTATTGGTACTGCGAAAAATACCTGTGTAGCTTCCTGCTGCTGCATTGCCACCTAAGGCATAGACATAGTTGGCATTATTTTCAGACACTCCTAATTCTATACGACCGGCTGCTGCTACTGAAAAATCAGTGGTGGCCGTATTCCAGGTACCACTTCTTCCCCCATTATTAGAATAAAAAATTGCACCACCGCTGGTGGCATATACGACGGAGTCGTTACCGGGTTTAAATTTTATATCCCAGTGCTCGCCTGTTTTTACCTGCTCCCAGGTGGTGCCACCGTTTGTAGTACGATAAATACCCTGGCTGGTGGCAGCGAGCAGAAAGTTGCCATTATTGTTGGATACCGTAAGCCGGTGGCCTTCATATTCGCCGGTGAAGAGGTCGCCTGTTTGAGTCCAGGAAGTGCCTCCGTCTGTTGATTTGAACACGCCTATGCTGGCCCTGGAAGAACCATAATCATATACTAAGTAGCCGGGGCTGTAGGAGTCTCCATCACCGGTAAGGAGGTAAACCAGATTACCGTTGGTGGGGCTGATAGCCACACCGGCCACACCTGGGTTGGCGAGACCGTCGGTGACACTGGTCCAACTGGTTCCTCCATCGGTAGTTTTCCAAAGATTACCAGTGGGGGCGCCTACATAAATGATACTGGAATTGGATGGATGAAAAGCGATCCTGTCGAGCCGTCCTTTTCCTTTTATGTCGCCGGGGCCGGCGCCATCGCCAGTGGGGCCTACAAAAGACCAATCGCCATAGGCAAGGCTTTGGGGTTCATCTCCTCCACCACCGGCTGCCGCTGCTTGTGCAGTCTGCTCCCGTTCTGCAGCTGTTCGTCCGCTGCTTCTGGCTGTGTTGCCCTGCAGGGCCCTGTTGATCTCCTGGTTCCAGGTCCTGTCGGTTTCGGTTAGTGCATTATGGTTGAGCCTGTTGAGATTGGGAACAAAATTACCATTACCATCGAGGTGGCTGCTCATCCACCACTCCCATCTTTTCCAGTGTATATAGGCTTTTTCTGGTTGGGTGGGTGTGGAATTGCTTTCGTCTGCACCGTAATAGGCATCCACTACCGCCATTATATCAGCGAGTTTGGTTTTGCCCTGCAGTTGCTGGCGCAATGCATCGGGAACAAATCGCTGCGCCTGGACGGACAATGATAAAAATATCACCATTGCTGCTATTATACTTTTCAGGAAAACCTTTTTCATATATACTGTTTAAAAGAAATGAATAATTCTAATGGCGGCTATGGAATAGCCATCATTGTTTTTCAAGTTTAGCCGGATCTCTCCGCACAAATCAGTATGCTATCTCAGCAGTTTACTTTATTAGTTACCTGCATGGTTTGGCTTTTTCTGCAAAGTATCTGCTGACAGACCAGTATTTCTATTGACTCCATTGGTTGCTCCGGTATTTGTTCTGAATACCGGTGTATTGGCATCGCATGGACCGATGAAGGCTTTCATTTCATTACCGGCTTTTACTTCAAAGCCGGGATTGAATACCACAGAGCTGTTCGCTTTCATGAATACCTGTGTACCCGCACCACCTGTAACGGTACCGGTAACAGTGATAGTGGAGGAGGCCTGGTGATACAGGCTTCCGCTCATGGCCGTATTGAGTACTAAGTTGGCATCGCAACCGGAAAATAATGGGGAACGCCAGAACCCCCGTCCATAAGTACTTACGGTGATAACCCCGGCTGTTTCGTTCACTTCCATATCTGTTACCATTGTCCTGGGCAGATCGTTGCCAAACATTACCCATTGACCGGATGTATTTACATCATCCCTGTAAAAAACTCCGATATCTGTACCGACGTATACAGCCCCTCCTGGCGCACCGTTTGTATCCTCGAACTTAATAACATGCACGGGCACATTGGGCAGGTTGTCTGATTCATTGGTCCAGCTATCGCCTCCGTTAATTGAGCGGAAGACTTTTACACCTGTAGTATACCCGCTGATGGATACCCATACTTCCAGCGAGTTGTCAGGGTTTACATCAATACTGGTTATAGCTCCGCCACCCAATGAAGCCCATCCGGGATTGCTGGATTTAATGGTCCAGGTGGGGGCTGCGTTACTCAGATTATCTGTTCTGCGTAAGGTGGTGCCGGAGGCTATATACCCACGGTCTGTATTGCTGGTACCCATGGCAAAATCTGCTTGCCCTCCGCCGCCGCCAAGGTTCACCCAGGCATTGGTTGGTTCGCCGCTTGCTGTATGTCTCAGCAACCCATTTACAGAGGCATAGAAAAGCGTTGTTGGTGTGGTAGTATGTACCAGGAATGGTGTTACCCATCCTTCGCTTCCGGCAATTGTAGGAACGATACCAAAAAAAGAAGCCCCTCCGTCTATTGATTTATTTAATCCTCCATACTGGGTAAATCCATACATGATGTTGGTATTGGAATAATTGATACCATTATCCATTCCATCACAACAGGTAATGACATGGTTGAAGGTGCTGGTATTGACGGTGCGCAAGTGATGGCCATTATCCTGGGCACCTGCTAATAATATATTTGAATTGGCATCTACCCCGCTCATGCGGTAGTATTGGGTGATCTGCATGTTGCTGGTGATATTGGTCCAGGTGTCTCCGCTGTTTGAGCTGCGGAATATGCCGCCATCATTTACTGCAAAAACATTATTGGTAAGCGGGTTGGTATAATAGCCATGTGCGTCTGCATGTAAGATGTCATTATCGGCAAACCAGGTAGCTCCGCCATCTGTACTTCTCCGGCCTATTACCCCGCCTACCAGCATATTATTGGTGTTAGTAGGAGAAACCCATAGCCCGATGGCCCACCAGGCAAAACCACCTCCACCAGCGCCACTGGCGGATCCATTGAATACATTGGGTGTATTGCTGATAAGTGTGAACACTTCCGTATTCCAGTTGTAGGAATAAAATCCCCTGAATGTACCTGAGCCTTCCGGCCCCAGTAATACCCAGGCCAGCCCTGTATTAGCATCCGAAACTTCTACTTCCCCTCTTGTTACGGCTCCTCCCGGGATGGCTTTGGCCGCCCAGGTGTCTCCACTATCAGTGGATACATACAGATTGGCAAATCCCCATCGGGTGGCGCATATCCGGGTTGGATCGTTGGCTTTAAATTCAATGTCCTGGTATTCGCCGGTTATTTCCTGGGTCCAGTTATCGCCTGCATCGGTGGTGCGGTAAATACCATTGCTGGTGGCAGCGAGTAATATATTGGGGTTTGAAGGATTGATGATGAGTTTGTAACCGTACCTGGTATCACTTTGAAGCCAGCTAAGGCCGGTGGTAAACCAGGTGGTGCCTCCATCTGTGCTTTTATATACCCCACATCCTCTTTCCTTTACATAATAACCCCATTGATTACCGCCATTGCCATCGCCGGTCAGCACATACATAATATTGGCATTGGACGGATGTATCGCTATTCCGGAGATACCACTTGATGGCAGGCCATCTGTCAGCGGTACCCAGGAAGTACCATTGTTGGTTGACTTCCACAATCCACCCCCGGGTGTACCTGCAAAAATGGTACTTGAACTAGTGGGATGAAAAGCCACGCAGTTGACACGGCCTAAATAGTTTTGCGCCGGTGCCGCTATGGCTACTGGACCAATGGGGTTCCAGTCTCCATTGAGACGGGCGGTATTTCCGCCGGTGCTTTCCAGCGGGCCAAATTGGGTGGTGCTGATATTCAATTGCTGCAGGGCGTTCATGGTGCGTTCGGTAATGTTGGCGACTTTACCGTCGGTATCCAAATGACGCTGTGCATACCATTTCCAGCGTTCCCATTGTTTTTGACCTTTTATATCGGGATTGTTACGAAAGAATTGGTCAACCTGTTCTGCCACCTGTACAAAAGTGGCATCTGCAGGTGCTGACCTGATTATATCAAGATGGTTCTGCCCAAAGGACCGCATCGCCGTTATGGTAATTAACAGCAGGACGATCATTGCCTTTGCAGCAGCATGTATCTTTATCCTTGGAAGCATTTCCCGGAAACGTTTTACATTAAGAATAAGCAACTAAACTATAGTGCAGCCTTGACTGCCTGTACAGCTTAGTAACAAAGTAAATACACCGTGTGGCGTTGCTTACTTGTTACCGGCCAGTTTGGTCTCAATTGTATTCAGTCGTTGTTCCAGGGAATTGTTCTCTTTTTTGAGTTGTATGATGTACAGTGTAAGTTCTTCCACTTTCTCCAGCAACTTGCGGTTCATCTCTCCCAGCATAATGCCTTTCTCTGCTGTTACTTCTGCTGCAGAAGGGATGTTTGGCAAATGCTTGTTTTGACGAATGCTTTTCTCCAGGTCTTCAATGGGCATCAGCCTGTAATCATCAGCAAATACATAGTCGGGCCAACTGGTGCTTAACTGAACTTTTACTTCTTCGGCTATTATCTTACCGTCTACGCTGAGCTGATAGCCTACTGCAATCCTGGAACTGTTGCTGCCAATCAACTGAGCACCGTTCACATGCAATTTTGCATTAGGGGTATAAGTGCCTACGCCGGTATTTCCCCAGGAGGGCTGTAAAACCAGGTAGTTATTAGCTCCGCTGTTGCTCCAGATTACCAGAGATGTATCTGTTGGGAAAATTGCACCCCCAAAGGCAGTTTCATTGGCTGTGTAGAAGTTAATGCCCGTGCCACCCATGTTCAATGTACGACCATAAGATGAACCATTATATCCGATACCCATGCGGCCGTCATCCCGCATACGAAGCAGGGTATCTCCGATGCTATTGCGAAGCAAAAAAGTATTGGTACTGGAAGAGGTGCCACTTCCCAACACATCAAGCCTGCCTAATGGTGTTCCAGGGCCAGAAAAACCGCCGAGGCCCACATTACCATTTTGTGAGAAATAGTGTCGTGGAGTGATGGTGGTACCTCCATCGGGGGTGGTGTACCAGCGCAGATCAGCACCGCCGCCGGTGGTGGCCATTTGCCACTCGTTGCCTCCATTATAGCCAAATCGTATAAGGCCGGAGCTTGATTGAACAAACAAGTCGCCGCCGTTTACATGAAACAGGTGGTTCGGTGTAGTAGTACCAACACCTACCCTGCCGGCATTATCAATAGTCATTCTCGGGTTGGCTTGTATTGTAAAGTGCAGTTTACCGGTAGTTCCAGATCCGGTACCAAAATCCACATCCTCGGCTGCGCCAGAATAAGAACCCCAGTAACCCCGGTAAATATCGTTTTCAAAAATGCCCATATACATAGGTGCCAGGCCATTGAACTGGCCTACATAACTGCTGTTTGCTTTCACATCCAGCTTGGCTGCGGGTGTAACTGTTCCGATACCTACATTCTGGGAAAAAGATAATGTGCTGATTGCTAAAATTGCAACGGCAACGAGAAAGATTCTCATATACAATTGTGTTTAATGGTTTAAAAAAAAAGTGAAGGGTACTAAGCAGTGTAAATTCTGGCATAAAGTTAGGGTTTGTATTTATATTCTGGATACCACATTCAGGGTAATTTTATTACCATTTTGTGTAGTATGGCTGCTGAAAAAGGCCGGAAAGCCGAATCAAACCGCTATAAATACTACCATCCTATCTTCTGGCCCAGCCTGCCCAGCCCAAAATACCCATTGAGTTTCAGGTTTAGTCCCAATTGGTTATATGCTGTATTGCCCTGGTAATAAGCCCTGGCATAGCGCACCTGTAATTTACCCAGCAGCACCCCTGCTCCCATCGAAAACCCATTGAGGCCATTGGCACTGTTGCCAATACTCAGTTCCTTTCGCCGCAAAAAATTGTACCCCGCGGATATTTCCACCCTGCCGCCGCCGTAGATAGTGGCAGCCAGCACAAAATGATTGATCAGCTTACTGAAGGAAAATTTCTTTGTGGCGCTGTTAGCAAACCCATTTTCATTATTATATACCGTATCATTATATAGTATATCAAACCGGTGGGCCCGCTGGGCAGTAACTGAAAAACCAAACGGGGCCCTGGCCAGCCTTTTAGTAAATCCTATTTGCAGATCAAAGGGCAGATCATCCGGTTCGGTTCCTGCGTATTTCTTTAATTGAACTCCTGCATTTTTTACAAGCACTCCTGCGGTAAAGAGATTGGCGGTGTCCCTGAACAATACTCCCACCTCTGTGGCCAATCCGCTGGACCGGTATGGTCCATAACTGGAGTTGATGAACTTCAGCGAAGCGCCGTAATGCCATTTTTCCAGATACTGCCTGGACGCCGACACCTGCATCACCCAATCTGTTGGCCTGAACCTTCCCAGCACATTGCCGGACGGATCAGTTTCGGCAGCATTGCCATAGTTGAAATAATTCAGGCCCCATACAAAATTGGTTTGCGATTTTTCATGGCGGTAGCCGACAGATAAATGATATACCTTGATACCAGAATAAAAACTGTTGAACACGGCATTCATCTGTGTATGCATGGCCGGAGTAAACAACGCCGGATTATTATAGGCCATGCCTGCATCATCTGATGACTGTGATATATTGACCCCGCCCAGGGCCGTCAACTGTGGAGTATGGGACAGCTTTAAGAAATTAAATACAGAATTGCCTCCCAGCGTTTGCCCGGATGCCTGCAAACAAAAGAATAACAACAATGTGGTGACCCGGGTATGCATGAACAACGAAAATAGGCTATTGCATAAAAAAAATCCTCCCCGCAAACGGGAAGGATCTCTTAATCCTTTCCGCCAGAGGCGGAAAGCAAACCTTAAACCAACCAACATCCATAATAACACCAAAACTCCCGGTTGGTTGGCAATTCTCTTATTTTACCCTACCAGGGCGAGTTCAAGCACCTGGCTCATGGTCCTTACATAATGAAATTTTATGCCTTTGATGAAGTCTGATTCTATTTCCTGAACATCCTTTTCGTTTTGCCAGCAGAGGATGATCTCTTTCAGGCCGGCCCGTTTGGCCGCCAATACCTTTTCTTTGATGCCCCCTACCGGCAATACCTGTCCCCGCAGGGTTATCTCACCCGTCATGGCAAGAAAAGGTTTCACCTTTTTGCCTGTTAAGGCAGAAGCAATGGCCGACATCATCGTAACACCGGCGCTGGGGCCATCCTTGGGCACCGCTCCTTCCGGCACATGGATATGGATATTCTTTTTCTCAAACAGCTTGGCATCCAGTTTATATTTCTTAGCGTTGGATTGCAGGTAGGTCAGCGCAGTACTGGCACTTTCTTTCATAACGTTGCCCAGGTTACCGGTTAGCCGCAGCTCGCCTTTACCATCACTCAGGCTCGTCTCAATGAAAAGAATATCTCCACCCATAGATGTCCACGCAAGACCCACCGCCACCCCGGCCATGTTGGCTATCTTATATATATCATTACTGTAGCGGGGCTTGCCCAATATCCGTTCTATATCCGCAGCGTTGATGGCAGGTTTGAGTTTTCCTTTCAGGGCCAGTTGCTTGGCCTGGTTACGCATAATGGAGGCCAGTTGCCGGTCCAGTTCCCGCACACCACTTTCCCGGGTGTAGTCCTGTATCACTTTTTCCAGCACTTTGTCGGTGATCTTGAAGTTGCTGCTCTTCAGGCCATGCAGTTCTTTTTGCTTGGGAAATAAATGCCTTTTGGCGATCTCAATTTTTTCTTCCACCGCATAGCCGCTCAGGTCTATCACTTCCATCCTGTCACGAAGGGCCGGCTGTATATTGCCAAAATTATTGGCGGTCGCAATGAATAATATCTTGCTCAGATCGTACTCCGATTCCAGGTAGTTATCATAAAAAGTATGGTTCTGCTCCGGGTCCAGCACTTCCAGCAAAGCGGAAGAGGGATCCCCGCGGAAATCGCTGCCGATCTTATCAATCTCATCCAGCACTATCACCGGGTTGGAGGACTGCACCTTGCGGATGGATTGCAAAATGCGGCCCGGCATAGCGCCGATATATGTTTTCCGGTGTCCCCTTATTTCACTTTCATCATGCAGGCCACCCAAACTCAGCCGTACATATTTTCTGCCAATGGCATTGGCAATGCTTCTTCCCAATGATGTTTTCCCTATGCCCGGGGGGCCCACAAAACAAAGGATGGGGCTTTTCATATCTCCTTTCAGTTTCAGCACCGCCAGGTATTCCAGTATCCGCTCCTTTATCTTTTGCATTCCATAGTTATCACTATCCAGGGTGGCTTTTGCTTTCTTCAGGTCGTAATGATCTTCCGTATACGTTTCCCAGGGCAGGTCAAGCATCAGGTCAAGGTGATTATACACCACCGAAAAGTCCGGTGTGCTTGGGTGCATCCGCTCCAGTTTTTCAATTCCTTTCCGGAACATTTCTTTTGCAGCGGCCGGCCATTTTTTGGCCTCCGCCTTTTTCTGCATTTCTTTTATCTCCTGCGAGTTGCTGTCGCCACCCAATTCTTCTTTGATGCTTTTCATCTGCTGCTGCAGAAAGTATTCCCGCTGCTGCTTGTCCAGCTCCGTTCTTGTTTTGGTGGTCACTTTATTTTTCAGCTCCGCAAACTGCAGCTCTTTTTGGAGCAACTGCATCAGCAGATCGGCCCGCTGGCGGATCTGGTTCAATTCAAGCAGGCGCTGCTTATCCTTTATATCCGTGTTAAGATTGCTCGACACAAAATGTATCAGGAAAGACGGGCTTTCAATATTGCGAAGAATGATAGATGCCTCTGTAGGGATATTGGGTGAAAGCTGAACAATATCTGCCGCCAGGTCTTTGATATTGGCCACATAGGCATCAAAGTCAGCATCCTTGGGAGATTCTTCTTCTTCCAGTTTTTTTATTTTGGCCTTGAAATAAGGGTCTTCTCCGGTGATGGCTTCGATCAGGAAACGGCTTTTCCCCTGTATGATAATGGTAGTGCCGCCATCCGGCATCTTTATCAGCTTCACGATCTTGGCTACGGTGCCAATATTCTCCAGGTCTTTTACAGCCGGGTCTTCTACGTTGCTGTCTTTCTGGGCCACCACGCCGATCAGCTTATCAATTTTGTACGCATCGTTCACCGCTTTAATGCTTTTGTCCCTGCCCACGGTAATGGGCAGCACCACGCCGGGAAATAAAACAGTATTACGAAGGGGCAATAAAGCGATCTCTTCCGGTATCTCTATTCCATTGGGGTCTTCCTGGTCACTCTCATTCAGCGGGATGATAGGCAAAAAATCCATTTCCTCTTCCGAACGCAACAGGTATTTTTCAAGATTCAGGTCCATAGTCTTCAATTCCTTTTTTGACAATCTGTCACCCCCTTTAGCGGGGCGTTAAAAATATAACGGGAAATCAGTATTGCCAAGATTCATGCCTGCCAATTCTAAACTGACAAATCAGGTAACTGACCAGCAGCCTTTTACAAAAAAAAAGCCCCCGGTTACGGGGACTCTTATTTTTCAGGGCTATACTTTCTTTAATTATAAGGCTAATCCTACGGAAAGCTGGAATCCCTGGTTCTTCCATTTCCCGTCATCAGTAATGTCCGCAATATTGTTCAGCCCGATAGCGTAGCGGCCATTGATGCGGAGATTGGCCAATTTCAACTGCACACCGGCCAGCATGGAGAAGTCGCCATCCTTAAAAGCATTACCGCCGTTTTGCAGCACGGTCTTGCTCTGGTCTATCAGGATGCCCACCTGCGGACCGGCCTGGATAGATAAGAAACTGCCGATAACCTTGTAGTTAAGTAAAATGGGGATGGACAGATAATTGAGCCGGATGTTAGTGTTGCCGTCGAACACGGTGTGATAGATGTTGCTGAAGCTACTGTCCAGCCGGGAGGAATACTGGTTGAATAACACTTCCGGCTGCAGTACGAATTTGTTGCCCATCCTGATCTCAACAAAGCCACCGAGGTGGTAGCCGTAGCGGAACTGGTCCTTGAATGATTTTCCATCTACCTTGGTCACATTGGCGCCGCCTTTTACACCAATATGAAACTGGGCCATCATAACCTGCGAAAGGAGTAATGCTGCGAAAAGAGGGAGGAGTTTTGTTTTCATGATTAAATTATTTTTTTTGTAGACTAAAAGTGACCGGAAAAAATTTCAAGTATAATGCCAGTCACCCGTTCGTGCTGTTAAAATTTCTTAACGACAATTGGTTGCCACAAAAACAAAAATTGTAACTCTTCTATTGCAGCCTAAATGTGAAGGTTTTTAAAAAATCAGAAGATGAAGCCAAGGTTCACGGTAAAGAGGGCATTGAAATTATCTGTTTCAGCAGGCATATAATAATCCATGATGAGCTGCGGCTGTATAAAGAATTTGCCCAAAGAATACTCTCCCCGCAGATAGAGGCTGAGTGACAATGGCTGAAATTTTATCTGGTCATCCAGGTAAATGCTTTCGGTGCTGTATAGCACATTGCTGCTGGTGCGTATAGTGGTGGCATAGGTACTGGACGATTGATTGAACCCAAACTTCTGTGTGCCGCTGGTAAATGCGATCTGCGGGGTAAACCGAATATGGTCTTTACGCCCAAATACATCCAGCCAGTAAAAATCATGGCGCACCGATGCCATGACGGTAAAATCGCTGACCGTTTCCTCTGTATTAATATATGTAAAGCCCCTCCTTCGAAGGCGAAGGTCCTGTATCAACGTTTCCCGCTCAAAATAATCTTTGCGGCTGCCCCAGCCATAGCTCACAGCTACCGTTGGCCGTATCCACCATTTGCGATAGGTGAAATAAGCATACAATTCATTTTGCAGCGGGGTGGTATAAAAAGGCAGCGAGTCTCTCGTAAATAAACGGGTGTAGGAAATACCAGTGGCCAGGTCCCTGTTCTTCAGGTAGTCGAAGGAAGGGGTAAGGCTGGTCTGGAAAAGATTCAGATTCGTTCCGTCATTCACCAAAAAGCCAGTGGCGGTAAGTCCCAGGCCGTTTTTGGTATAATATCCAAGTGTAGGGGAATAGGTCAGTTTTTTACTGGCTTCTAAAAATTCGTTGGTTTTCGCCTCAAAATTATAATACCCCTTGCTCATCGATAAGCTCGCCAGCAAATAATTATGCGGGGCAAGAATAGAATCCATGAAAGCATCAAAATCCCGGAACAGCTCATCGTAATCAAAGGTGGTGTCAGTCAGCGATAGCTCGGTTGAGGGGATAATAGCAGTATCCGGCTGGCTGTTTTGTGAAAAAGCAGCAGCCGGCAACAAAAAGGCCAGTGGTATGAACCATTTCTTCAGCATCAGGCAGTATACGGTCGGCTTGGGTTTGTCAGCGTTTCCTTCCAATACTTTAAAGACGGAATAAGACCGGGCGATCCGAAAAAAGTTTAACGTTTTATCCTGCAAACCCAAAAACGATCTTTCCCGGTAAAATATTGAGAACGAAAAGGAAAATAAGCATCAGGTAAGCTCAATTAAGGTGATCTCCGGCAAGATGCCTACCCGGCCCGGGTAGCCAATAAACCCAAAACCCCTGTTCACATACAGGCGGCGGGCTTCCTGCTCGTACAGGCCGGCCCACTCCCTGTATACATATTGTACGGGGCTCCATTTAATACCGGGTATCTCCACCCCAAACTGCATTCCGTGGGTATGCCCGGAAACCATAAGGTCAACGCCGGGATATTTTTCCAGCACCTCTTCCTTCCAGTGAGAGGGGTCATGGCTCAATAATATCTTAAAAGGATAGTCCTCCGTGCCGGCATGAGCTTTCTGCATATCCCCATATTTGGGAAACCGGGCTTTGGCGCTCCAGTTCTCTATGCCCAGCAGGGCAATTTTATCTGTTCCTTTTTCCAGGGCCACATGCTCATTCATCAGCAGGCGCCAGCCCATAGCCGCATGGGTTTGTTTCAACCGTTCCAGGTTGGCGGTCTTCTCTTCGGGGCTGTCCCAATGTACATAATCGCCATAATCATGGTTACCAAGGGTGGAATACACACCAAGCGGGGCCTGCAGTTGTTTGAACACCTCTATATAATCCGTCATCTCATCCGCCACATTATTCACCAGGTCGCCGGTAAAAAGGATCAGGTCCGGCTGCTCCTTCATTATTTTATACACTCCTTTTGTCACGGCCTCTTTATCGGTAAAGCTGCCGGAATGGATATCCGATATATGAACGATCCTTAATCCCTTAAAAGCGGCCGGCAAATTGGTATAACTGAGCGTTACCCGTTTTACCTGGTAGCGGTACTTGTTGCCAAAACCATAAATAAGAGTACCAAACAGCCCTCCCCCCATGATCATACCAGTCCAGCTGAGAAAGGCAGAACGGGAAATAGTATCACCAGTGGCAGGTAATGTATCCGCCACCGGTTTTTTAAAAAAGAGTTTCCCGGCGGTCCACTGCACCCCGCGTCGTATATCATCTATCAAAAAGAAGAAAGAGGCCACCAGTTTGGCAAAGAACAGACCGGCGATCATGGCAAAAACGGTGCTGCGGGTAAAACGGGCCTGCTTCTCAAAATGCAGGTAGGGTAATAATAAGAGGATGATGATAGCCGAAACGGATAATACCCAATACACGGTGTAAATGATTGCTTTCGTACGGGGAGAAGCACTGTGGGAGATCAGCTTCAGCGCCTGGAAAAAATAAATATCCAGCAGCACCATGATCCCGATAAAGATCCACCAAAAAGGAGAGTTACGCATAAAGTAGGTTCAAAATTAGGAGACTAAATAGTAAGGCTATTGTTTTGCTGAACACTTATTTTTGCCGGATGCCCGTTTGATGGGCAAAACTTAATTTTGTGTTCTTAGTTTCAAACGACAATTTTACCACCATCATTTAATCACTTACAAGGAGTTTTCGGCAAAATGGCAAGAATAATCGGTGTGGCAAATCAAAAAGGCGGAGTGGGCAAAACCACCACTGCCATTAACCTGGCGGCGAGCTTTGCAGTGCTGGAATATAAGACACTGCTGGTGGATGGCGACCCGCAGGCCAACAGCACCACCGGTGTGGGCTTCGACCTGCATAATGTGACCCAAAGCCTGTACGACTGTATGGTGAACGAGGCCAGGGCGAAAGACGTGATACTGAAAACCGAGATACCCAACCTGGATCTCATCCCCTCCCATATCGACCTGGTAGGTGCCGAAATTGAAATGATCAATTATCCCAACCGGGAAATGGTGCTTAAAAATTTACTGGATGCGGTGCGGGATGAGTATGATTTCATTGTCATTGATTGCTCCCCTTCGCTGGGTTTGATCACCGTCAATGCACTCACCGCTGCCGACTCCGTGGCCGTACCGGTACAATGCGAATTCTTTGCCCTCGAAGGACTGGGCAAATTGCTCAATACCATTAAGATCGTACAAAGCCGCCTCAATCCCGCCCTGGTGATCGAAGGAATACTGATGACCATGTATGATGGCCGCCTGCGCCTCTGCAACCAGGTGGTAAGTGAAGTACGCCGCCACTTTGAAGACATGGTGTTCAATACCATCATCCACCGCAATGCCCGCCTCGCCGAAGCGCCCAGCGCCGGCAAACCGGTAATATTATACGATGCACAAAGCAAAGGCTCATTGAACTACCTGAACCTGGCCAAAGAAATACTGCAGAAAAATGATATGACGAAGATCAGGAATGATGAACGGATATTAGAATTGTGAGTTTTGAGCTACGAGCGGTGAGTTGCGAGTTACGAGTGAATTCAATCCCTGCACTATGAGAAATTTCAAACAACTATTAATTTGGCAAAAAGGCTTTCAAATAGCCATAAAATCAATACAGGTCGTATCGGTATTTCCAAAAGAAGAAAAATACGGAATGTCATCACAGCTCACAAGAGCCGCAGTATCCATTTCTTCTAACATTGCCGAAGGAAGCAGCAGAAGCAGTATGAAAGATTATAACCGCTTTCTGGAAATCGCACTAGGCTCAACTTTTGAACTGGAAACCCAATTATTAATTGCAGAAGCAGTTAATTTTGGCGACAAAGAAAAAAGAGACGAACTTTTAAAAGATATTGATGAAGAACAGAAAATGATAATGAGCTTTATGAGCAAATTAAAACTTTAGTTCACTGCTCGAAACTCATCACTCAAAACTCGCAACTTCCCACATGACCAACCCAAAACAAAATAAAGAACTCCTCGGTAAAGGCATCCGCTCCCTCCTGCAGAATATTGATGCAGACCTCAAGACAACCAGCGGCAGCCTCAAGAACACCGTAGTGGAGAATGTCACCGGTATCAACCGTATCCCCCTGGCAGACATTGAAGCCAATCCCAAACAACCCCGCCGTGACTTTGATGAAAAAGCATTGCAGGAACTGGCCGAGTCCATCAAACTGCATGACATCATTCAACCAGTCACCGTTTCCAAACTGGCCAATGGAAAATACCGCCTCGTTTCCGGCGAAAGAAGATTAAGGGCTTCCAAAATGGCCGGTATTAAAGATATACCCGCCTATGTACGGCAGGCCAATGATGTGGAACTGCTGGAACTGGCCTTACTCGAAAACCTCCAGCGGGAAGACCTGAATGCCATGGAAGTGTCCCTCAGTTATAAACGAATGATGGAGGAACTGGACTACACGCAGGAACAGGTGGCCGAACGGATGGGCAAAGACAGAAGTACGGTGGCCAACTTCATCCGCTTATTAAAATTACCCCCCGATATACAACTGGCAGTGCGCAATGGCGACCTCAGCATGGGCCATGCCAGGGCGTTGATCAACGTGGACACTATCGACAAGCAACTCTTTATTTTCAAAGAAATAAAAGAAAAAGGGTTGTCCGTCAGGCAAACAGAAGCACTCGTAAGAAACCTGTACAAGCAGGGCGGTGCTGTTAAAAAATCTTCAAAAAGCCAGTTACCGGGTCCATTTCAACGAATAGAAGATAAATTAGCCTCGCATTTCAGTACCCGGGTAAAACTGAAACACAGCCGAAATGGCAGCGGGCAGATCACCTTCGATTATTATTCCGCCGAAGAACTGAACAAACTACTGGGCCAACTGGGTGCACCACTTGATTAGTACGCCAAAAGAAAATTAGTATTGAATATTGTAAAATAATACAACCAGTATTCAAACGCATCCAAAAAAATGACCTGTTCCTGATATGAAACTTTCCATTTTGATAGGCTTTCTTTTTTACGGTTCTTTTGCGCTGGCGCAAAAGAAAGTGCCGCAGCCTGTCAGTATTGATACCGTACCGGTGGTGGTCAGTAAAACACCCGTTAATAAATACGACTCTGCCATGCTGGCACATAGCCCCAAAGTAGCCGCCAGGCGGTCGGCCATGCTGCCGGGCTGGGGACAGATCTACAACAAAAAATACTGGAAACTGCCCATCGTGTATGGAGCGCTGGGCACCTGTGCCGTCGTCTTTAATTACAACTTAAGATGGTATAAAAAAACAAGATTTGCCTATACCGTTTTATTCAATAAAGATGTGGCCAGCTATGATAAGGTAGATCCCAAACTGAGACCTTTAGTCGATAATGAACAATTGGAATCATTAAAGTATTACCGGAATCAATACAGAAGAGACATCGACTACTCCGGTCTTTTCTTCATCCTGCTGTGGGGATTGAATGTGGTCGATGCCTCCGTAGATGCACATTTGAAAAGCTTTGATGTGGGCCCCGACCTCAGCCTGCGTTTCAAACCCGGCTATAGCGAACTGGCCCGCACCAATGGCCTCAGCATCGTGCTGAAGATCGGCAAATAACAACCACCCTGTTTCATATGGCAAAAGAAGGTGCCAGCATACGGCAGCGCCGGGCATTACTGTGCTCTTATACCAAATAGACATTAAATACAACCTACTGACAACGGTCTGTTTTAGATTAATAGCACATCGATACCGAAACGACAAAATACAGGCACACAACCTGTCCCGTCTAAACGGGAGATAAAACGGATTAATACTGCTTTGCAGTATAAGGATTTACAAACCTTTCTCTATTTAAGAAGCGTTGAAGCGTTATTAATCCAGTTTATCCCGCCAAAGGCGGAATAAAAGATCCGTATTCATCCGTCCAACCCGTCTCATCCGTGTGCCTGTATTATTTGTGTCCACACCATTTTTCATACGGCATATGAAAGTGTTGCATACGGCAGCGCCGGTCATAACTGTACTCTTACACCAAACAGACATTAAAAACAACCTGCTGGCAGGGTCTGTTTTAGATTAATAGCACATCGATACCGAAACGACAAAATACAGGCACACAACCTGTCCCGTCTAAACGGGAGATAAAACGGATTAATACTGCTTTGCAGTATAAGGATTTACAAACCTTTCTCTATTTAAGAAGCGTT
>CALSAT010000012.1:0-19232 GCA_943372905.1 Bacteroides fragilis
AGGACAAAAAGTAGAGCATCAAAAGTTTGGTTTTGGCGAAGTCATGAAGATGGAAGGTGCAGCACACAATCCAATCGCCACGGTAAAATTTGAGCACAACGGTGAAAAGAAGATCATGCTGAACTATGCGAAGCTGCGGATCGTAGAATAGTAAGCATAGCCACGATAAAAAAGAGTTGATAACAATTAAAAGGTTATCAACCCTTTTTTGTTTTGACCTGTTACAATATTACAGCACTAATACTTTCGCAGTATGCAGCACACCATTCACTCTTACCTGAACCGCAATAATATCACCGGCAGCAGCACTAAATAATTGTGTATTACTGCTAAAGCGATGTGTGCCGGCAGGTAATTCAATATCAGAACGCAGTTGCCTGCTTACACGGCTTTGTGCGGAAATAGCCTGTACGCTTACCCGGGAAGCTGTTTTCAGGGTTACCTGAACGGTAAACTGATCTTTTACCGGGTTGGGGGATACAGTTACAGAAAAGAGCTCTTCAGCGGGAGTTATTATTTCTTTATCATCCAGTTGCTGCAAGATCTTTTCTATGTAAAGCACACCGTTATCATGATCGCCATGAACTTTATAGCGGCCCTGTGCATCATTAGGCATGGTTAATCGTTCTTTTTTTACGTCAGCCAGTAGCTGGCCATATTTGTCTGTAGTGAGTGACAACAAAAGGTCTCCGATAAAATGATCGCCTTTGTTCACAAATTTATCAAACACCAGCAGCATAGCCGCTTTGCTGTTCTTTTGTGACAAGGCAGCAAGTCTTTCAAACTCTGGATTCTTACAATACATTGAAGGATCGCTCAATGAAGCATTTGCAGCTTTTGTTTTATCCCAGGCATTGTACAGGTCTTCAAACTGATTGACAAAAGAAGCATCAGCACGGGAAACCATCGAACGGAGTTTATTCTGTGAACCATTACTCAGTACTCCTTTATCAAAAACAGCTACCCCCGCATTTACGGCATCAGCATCTGTTTTAAAGGAGAGGGTAAAAATGGGAAAAAGAATGTACGCATAAGTGCCGTTCCATTTGTAATAATTTGACACAGACCCATACCAACTAGCATTTTGCAGTGCATTACGGGGGTGCATGGTACGATCGAAAGAACCAGGCTTGCTTTCCCAATCATAACCATGCGGGTTACTATTTCCCGGCTTGGTAATGGAAGCATGCGTATAGGCGCTGACTGTTTTCCAAAGGTCCACTGCGGCATTATCAGCGGTGGCGCCGGTCCTGGTATAGTTCCAGGCACCCGGATAGCGGATCGGGTTATTCTTATAAAAGTTATCAAAACACTCCAGCAGGTTAGCGTTACCACAATTGTAAGTGGAAAGAGAGCTGGGCGGCCATATCCAGTTATTAGTAATACCACCACTCCAGGCAATACAGTTATAGTCGAAATCGTAAGGCGCACTCTGGATGGCATCTTCACCTTTCAGCAACGGAAAATTTCCCGCTTCACCAGAAGTGGGTAATGAAGCAGCTATATTACCCATGTACACATCGCAACTGCCGGTACGGATGGCACTATAAGCACATACATATACAATACTGCTTCCGGCAACATAGTTCTTTTTAATCCGGGAAGAAAAGCCCCATCCCCAGTACCCATCGCTGTTGTTGTTGTAATCATCGTTATACCCGGTTACCTTTCCGCTGGTAGATGGCAGTGTAAAAAGCCGGGTATCCGGGTTAGAAGCGCCGGTTAGTTTTGCAGTGAAATAATTCAGATCACCTGTTCTGGGCGTGGTGGCAAACCGCTGCCCGGCGATTGGCGTATTGGCCAGAAGAGTAACACCATTTTGCAGGATAGTAGTAGTGCCGCTTTGAGAAGCGTAGTAGGGGCGTACCAGCAGGCAGTAGGTACCGGTGGAGCTAATGTTCACCACCAGGTTACTTTCCCAAGTGCCATTATAATCATCGCTGCTCCAGGAACGGTTATCTATGTCTGTAGAGTAGAAAAGATGCAGCACAGGGTCTTTAGTAGAGCCGCTGGTACTAAAGGTATAAGTGGTACCCGCTGTAAGATAAACAAATTGGAAGGTGGAATATGTAAAGGCAGTATCAATGGCATGATCATAATTACCTTCTGGATTGCTTAATACCTTTTCTGTTAATGAAGACTCGTTTTTATCAGCTGCCGGTTTATTGGTAGCGGGCTTTTCTTGCAACAACTGGTCAAGGCGTTGCGAAAAACGCTGCCAGCTTGCATCCAGTGCAGGATGAGAAGTGCTGCGGCTGAAACTAAGGTCATCTACCAAAGGAGGCATATTACCTGCACTGCCCAGGCTAATGGTATGGCGGCCTGCAGACAGGTACAAACCGGGTTCATTTTTTGCAGTAGCCGTTGCATCCGTTTTTTGCCAGCCTGTTTCGGCTGCAATGATGCGAAGCGAGGTGTGCCCGCCATCAATGCTTACGGGAATGGAGGCTCCCCGCTGAAGGTTTGATACAACTGCAAGGCTATAAGTGCCGGACACCGGCACATCAATCGAATAGGAAGTAACGGAGCGATTGCCATCGCTTTCGGTCCATTGCTCCAGCAAGGATACTTCGCCAATGGCATAACCGCGGGGATACTTTTTTACTTCACTTTTGTTTTGTGCAAAGGCGTCGGTGCAAAACAGCACTGCGACGAGGACGGCTGAGAAGAATCGTAACATGAGATGTAGTTTGGTTTAATGGTTAACGATAAAAAGCAGGTCAGTTAACACAACTGCCTTGTTCTTTTTTATATAAGGAAGCAAAGGTACCTGAGTAGCTATCAGTAAACAATACCACAAACCGGGTAGTAAGTAAAACGGGTTTGTGTTGATACTCCAATAGTTAGAATTTTACCGATTCAAAATCACCCTGCAAAATCTTTCAATATTTCACATTTGATTTTCAGTCAGCACTTTATCTTCACAGCCCGAAAAGGGCCTGAATAACTGCAAAACCATCTACCACCGAATGTTTTCCCGCAAGCAAAAAAAACGGATCAGAAAAACAGCCTTTGTGTTGTTGGGGGCTACTGCGCTAAGCATGGCAGCCTGGATGGCGTTTAAATGGCTGCCTTATCGCAAGGCAAAATATACCCGCTATGCAGAATTTGGCATCGCTATCCCGGGGGGGTATGATATTCATGGTATTGATGTTTCAAAATACCAGTCCACCATTGCCTGGGAGGAAGTGAAAAAAATGAAAGTGCAGCAGATACAAATAGGGTTTGCTTTTATCAAAGCCACACAGGGTATATCGGGAACCGATCCACAATTCAACCGCAACTGGAAAAGATCTAAAGAAGCCGGCTTGCCCCGCGGGGCCTACCATTTTTTCATTGCATCCAGAGATGGAAAAGAACAAGCTACCCATTTTATAGATAAAGTAGAACTGGAGAAAGGCGATCTGCCACCTGTGCTGGATGTTGAGCAACTGAACGGCGTTTCTTCTGCCCAATTAAGAGTGGAGGTGCGGGAATGGCTGCAACTGGTGGAAGCACATTATGGCGTGAAGCCGATCATTTATACCAACGTGGATTTTTATTTGCGTCATCTCGGCAGTGAGTTTGACGATTATCCTCTCTGGGCAGCACATTATTACCAACCTGAGGAGCCCCGCATTGGCCGGGACTGGCTTTTTTGGCAACACAGCGATAAAGGAAGAGTGAATGGTATCGTGGACAAAGTGGATTTCAATGTATTCAATGGTGACTCGTCCGATTTCCGCCGCATACTGATTGATTAAACAAAGGCAACAGATCGGCCGCAATTGTTTTACTTTACTGCTTGAAATAATTATCATGTCAACCGGTTGGGATTCGGATATAAAAAGATTTTTTGTCAAAATAATGAACTCGGTGGCATTTGGCCTTATGTGGATGCTGGCCACCGCCACTGCCGGCCTTTACTTTGAGCTGGGCTATACGAATGGTAAGCCGCTTGTATATACCATCATCTTTTATATCTGTGCTGCAGGCAGCCTGGCGCTGCTGATTTTCTATTTATACAGGACTTGGAGGAAAGAGTAATGTGTTGGGAATTTAAAATACCCGCTACCACTTAGTACAACGCCACCGAAATCAGCTATTTTAGATACTCATATTATTTCAATGCAATTGAAACATATCAGTAAACGCTTTGTACTTATAGGTACGATTGTCATCTGGATCATAAAGTTGATCCTCCGGCCACTGCAATTAGTTGATGGATCGCCGGCTTTCTTCCTGGGAATAGCGCCTAATCTTTTTGGCTCATTCCTTATACCATTTGGGGCCTATTGGTTTTTTAGCGGCCGTGATTTTTGGGTGGCAAGAGTATTCCGTATAGAAACTGCTTATGATTTGCGTCTGGTATGCTCCCTCGGCTTTGCCATGCTGGTTGTAAATGAGTACCTGCAAATGATACCTTTTTTCGGCCGCACTTTTGACTACAATGACATCTATTTTTCTTCCGCCGGGTTATTGGTGGCGTATGTGGTGTTTGGAAAACTACAATCACGCAAAAAAGAAACGTATCAGCCACAAGAAGCCTAACTGCTATGGTCGGATATAATGACCCAGCGACCGTTTATTTTCCGGAACACTAATGTGTAATGACCGCCCACATCACCCACTGATCTTTTTAAAAACCATTTACCAGTAACATGGTAATACTCTTTTGACAGCCTTTTTACCTGGATAAGAGTGAAGATCAGCTTTCCCATAGAAGCGGTATCAGGGTAGCCCTTTTTATAATTATTAAGGGTGTTTATATACCCGTAGGTAACCCCGGTTTTTCCAATGAACATCAGCGAGTCATTTTCCCAATAGCCTTTCATAAAGGATTCAATATCGCCCCGGTTCCAGGCAGCCGTTTGTTCATCCAAGATAGCTCGGATAGCTGTTTCGTCCTTTGATTGGGCGGATGCGTTTTCTGCCACGATGAATAAAAAAGAAAGCAGTACTATTTTTTTCATTTGAGTTTTTTTACAATGAAAAATACGACTTGTTTATTTAAACTAACCTGCAAGTTAAGAGAGAGTTTCTGTCTAAGTTCTGGCGGCAGCTTGGGCTGGGGTCAATGATCACAGTCATCAGCATGTGCATGATTATGCAGCCTGCATGATCTGTAATTGATAATGTGTCCCGTAATAATCAGTATCACTGCAGGAATAAGCAGCCAGATTTCGTAAGCTGCAAAAAACTGTTTTAACGACAGAAAAATGATACCTGTAAAAAATAACGCCAGGGGCAGCAGGCTATGGTGGTGTTTTTTATACCCATGGTAAAGCGAATAGGAGCCAATAGCAAGGGCCAGCAGTATCATGCCAACTTCAAAGGCGGTATTATGAATAATATTGATACCAAATAACGGCAGACTGCTGAGAAACAACGGAAGGAGGGCACAATGGATGGCGCAGGCCAGTGAGGCCCCGATTCCTAAAGCGTCCCAGTTTATTTTGATCTTCATGAAGCTGGCAAAAGTACCGAAAAGCAACGCAGTTGCAAAATCTTGTTTCAAAGTTTTAAGCGGGCATATATCCGGCGTACCTTTGCGGTTCAATAAAAAATCATGTCCCAAAAGAAGTTGTTTTATTTAGGTTTTTTTGTGGTACTGGCTGTTGGTTTCTATTTTGCTCTGACGCTGATCATCCCTGATTTTGCCAAGCGAAAGGTGGCGCCAGTGAGTTTTGTAAAACCCTTTTCTTTTATTAACCAGGACGGTCAGACCGTTACCGAAAAAGACGTGGCAGGCAAAGTGTATGTTGCCGAATATTTTTTTACGACCTGCAAAACGATCTGCCCGATCATGAATAAATATATGCGGCTGGTGTATGATGAATTTAAAAACGAGAAAGATTTCTTGATCCTTTCTCATACTTGCGATCCAAAAACGGACTCTGTGCCACAGATGAAAAAATATGCCGATTCCCTGGGAGTAGATACAAAAAAATGGCTGTTTCTTACCGGGCGCAAGGACAGTTTGTATAATACTGCCCGTATCAGCTATACGATTGATGACCCGGCGAATAACCTGAAAAGCATAGAAGATGATTTTCTTCATACCCAGTTTTGGGCGCTGGTGGACAAGAACGGCGATGTGCGGAAAATATATGATGGAATAAAGGAAAGTGAGGTACGGGAATTAATGAAAGATGCTGCTAAATTGCTGAAAGAATAAAAAGAATAAATTTGTATTTCGAATGCAACACAGGCATACTATACCGGTAACAGAGCAAATAGCAACGGTGCTGAAGCGGAATAATCTTAGTGTGACAGACAGTCGCAAGAAAATATTGCAGTTGTTTCTCGAGCATACCGGAGCATTGGCGCACGCCGATATAGAAAAGAGGGCTGGTGAAAAATTTGACAGGGTAACAGTGTACCGTACGCTGCAGACTTTTGTTGATAAAGGCATAGTTCATACCATTCCAACCGCAGATAATTCCATTCGTTATGCCTTATGTAAAGATGAATGCTCAGAAGGCCATCATCATGATCATCATATACATTTCGTTTGTAATAATTGCAGCAACACCTTCTGCCTGGATGATGTGGTGACACCCGAAATTAAGCTACCCAAAGGCTATACTGCTACTCATGTGGAAGTGGTAGTGGAAGGAGTGTGCAAACAATGCACCAACGCCTAAACATTTTCCCCAAAGCGAATTTAGCTTAGTGAATCATTTCTAATGACGATGATTCTTCAAAATAATTGGCTCCTGTTTTCCTATCTGACTCTTCTTTTCGCGGATAGGGGTAAAAAACAAAGCCCCGGTGTAGAAACATCGGGACTTTTTGGTTAAGGCTCTGATTAGTAGCTATGTAGAAATGCGCTTAATTTATTATCATTAGAAATCAAAAATAGGTTGTGAACTCCATATTTCCGAATTTATACCATACCACTTTTATGGTATTTTAGTTTCCTGCAGGCTATCCATTTCGTTCTTAACGAATTGCATCAATTGGCTGATATATTCGGGTGAAAAATCAAACTGAAGTCCGGCAGCTTTAAATAACTCCGGTAATGTTTTCATTCCTCCCAGTTCCAGGGCTTTCATATAATTATTAATGGCTGTATCAGGGTTTAATTTGTACTGCTGCCAGAGACCAATAGCGCCCAGTTGCGCAATACCGTATTCGATATAATAAAAAGGCACTTCGTACAAATGCAATTGGCGTTGCCAGCCAAACTGCCGGTATTCTTCCAACCCGGAAAAATCAATGACAGGAGAAGAGAACTCGTTCAAAATGATCATCCATTGAGCGGCTCTTTGTTCCAGTGTGTGTGCAGGATGTTCGTACACCCAATGCTGAAATTTATCGATTGTAGCGATCCATGGAAAAATAGTGATCACCCGTTCCAGTTGCTGCTCCTTTGCCCTTGTCAATTCTTCTTTGCTGTCGAAGAAAACTTCCCAATGGTTCATGCTGAATAACTCCATGCTCATGCTGGCCACTTCGGCTATTTCAGTTGGGTATTCTTTAAAGCCGTTCAACTCCAATTCGTGTGCGAGGAAAGAGTGAATAGCGTGGCCGCCTTCATGTACCATGGTGGTCACATCATCCAGTTGTCCTGCTGCATTCATAAAAATAAAAGGGGCACCGCTTTCTGCCAGCGGGCAATTGTACCCTCCGGGTGCTTTTCCTTTCCGGCTTTCCAGGTCCAGGTGACCCATCTCCTTCATTTTTTTCAGGCAGTCGGCAAAGAAGGGGCGCAGTTTATTAAAACAGTTGATGGTCTTAGCAGTCAGTTCTTCACCTGTCTTGAATGGACGCAACGGCTGAATCCCACCCGGTTCAGCTTCCACATCCCAGGGGCGCAGGTTATCCAACCCAAGTTTTTTCTTTTTCGCTTCATATAGCTGATTTACCAACGGCATCACATGTAGCTTTACAGCTTCATGAAACTGGAAGCAATCTTCTTTGGTATAATCAAAACGTCCCAACTCAGCAAAACGGAAATCACGATAGTTGTCAAAACCAGTATTCAGCGCCACCTGGTGCCGCTTTTGCAACAGAGAAGAAAATAGTTCATTCAATTCTTTCTTGTCCTGCAATCTTCTCGAATTGATCTTGTGGTATACTTCTTCTCTTACTGTTCGGTCGGGGTCTTCTAAAAATTTGGCCGCCTGTTGCAGGGTATATTCCTGGCCGCCTACTTCCACGGTCATCTTACCTGAAATAACACCAAACTGCTGTTGCATCACATTCAGCTCTGCATTGATTGGAATATTGATCTCCCGGAACAGCTCAATGTTCTTTTTTACATTCCGCAGATAAGTAAAATATTTGGATTGGTCCAGGTCTTTGGTAAAGGGGCAATCAACCAGTTTTTTATTCAGTTTATCAGAGAAAGGCTGAATCTTAGGTTGTATTTCCATCATAAAGAACGTAAAAGCTTCTTCCAGTTCTTTATTCTCCGTATCGCAGGTCATTTTGATCTGGCGCCAGCAGGCATCTTCACTTACCACCGATTCCAGTTCGCTGGCATCTTTCAACCATTGTTCCAGCTCAGCAAGAGAACCAATAGTACGTTCGTCTAGGTTTATAAAATATGGCTCCAGGCTTTCCCAATTGGTAAGGGTAAAAGTGGATGGTAAAAAATGACGGGGTAATTTTTTAATATTGGCACTGTAGGGCATAGTGTAAGAATTAGAAAATATGAAAATGTGGAGACGAGGAAAAATCAAAAAATGTGAAGAATGTATATGCGACTAATTTCATTTTCACATTCGGACATGTTCATATTTCCCATTAGATTATTCAGCTTTCTTCTTTCTTGTTGTTTTCTTTGGCGCTTCAGTAGCTTCTTCTTCCGGAACAGCCTCTTTCTTTTTAGCAGCAGCTTTTTTGGCTGGTTTGGCTGCTGCTATTGGTTCCGGTTTTATTTCTTCGGCTATGGCTTCTTCTTCGTCTTCCGGCACTTCGCTTAATTTGATCTCCACATTATTCTTTTTCAGGATATCAAACCATTTTACCATTTTCTTCATATCGCTGGCATATACCCGCTCAAAATCCATATCGGGATATACTTTTTCAAAATATTTTTTAATGGCCGCAGCATCTTTTTCATCGGGCAGCGTGGTGCCGGCGGCATCCATAGCATTCAGCACATCCACGAGGTTCACATTATCCCGCACAGTATATACTTCTATACTTTCGAGGTGGGAGAAATTGTGGATACGGCTGGATACAAAACGGGTGCTTTTGTCATCCAAGGAGCGAACGATGGCTCCGTCTGTTTTACTGTTAATAAGCTCAAATAATCCCGGCAGTCCGGTCACGGCAACAAGTTTACTGTATTCCATACGTTTTATTGATAATTAAGGACGTGCAAGATACTTGAGTTCTGCCAAATCAGTGTTTTTTGCAAATAAGTTTCCGGTCGCCGAACGGTTTTTGACCAAATACCGTCATAATCACCAGTTCTATCTTATTTTACTTATAAATTCCCCTCAATGAAAAAGATTTCACTGATTCTGATGGCTTTTTTTGCCGTTTCGGTTGCCTCTTATGCCCAGCCCGGTATGAACAGGATGACCCCCGAAGAAAGGGCCGCCCGTATTCATCAAAAACTGGACAGCGCCTTTAAACTGCCCGCAGCCGATCTTGCCAAGATTGACACCGCCATTACAGCCCTGTATAAAGCGCAAGATGCTAAAAGACAGGAATTAATGGCCGGTGGAATGCCCGACCGGGAAACCTTTATGGCGGAAATGAAAAAATACAATGATGCCCAGGATGAAATACTGAAAACCATGCTTACCAAAGAGCAATTCGATATCTGGAAAGAAAAGATTCAGCCTTCTATGCGGCCACAACGCCCACAAGGCGGTGGCGGCGGTGGTAATTAAAAAAGCAAGCAGCAGTTAGTCAGAATAAAATAAACTAGGCACCTCATGGTGCCTGCTTTGTTATGGGCTTAAAAAACGTCCTCAAAAATTTATTCAGTTATATAGTTTTTTTCTTGCTGCCGAAACCTGCTATTGAGATCAATCCCACTACAGCCAGTGTGGCAAATAAGATACCACTATCCCTTTTTGGTACATTGTTTTTACCCGGCGCAACAGATGCATAAGATGCTTCGGCAGGAATGAATTTTTCTTCGGGTTCATTCATCACCACATCCCAGTCGCTGTAGCCTTTTCCTGTCAGGTAGGTAAGCATTTCCATTTCATCTGTCCGGCGTTCTTTCAGTTCTTTTAAGTATTTCTTACCCGCTTCGCAGCTAAAATCGCCGGTGGCAGGATGAGTAATAACGTAACGGGCCTGGTAACTTTCAGTATTAGGAGTTACCTGGAACATCAGGTCCTGCGGAAATTTTTGCCTGTTGTACCGAACATGCAGACGGGTGAAGTACACATTATCAGAGTAATCTTCTTCTTCGCTATCAACATCGGTATAATCATTCCAGTCACGGTTGATCCACCACACTCCTGCCTGTACGAGGTCTTGTGTAGATGGAGCTGTGGCTACGCAGGGATCGCATTTCACATAGTTCTTTGGACTTACGTCCCAGGCATATTCCAGCATGGTCAGCGCCTTGCCTTCTTTGGCCCATTGGTGCTGGAAGAGATTAGCATAAAAACTTCCGAAATTGTTCTTTATAAATAACGGTACTTTGTTTCCGGTAGGTAAAGTTTGGGTTCGATAGTTGGTGCATTCAATTCTTCCTTTTTTAGTAAATGCATATACGATCATATCCTGGTCTCCATCGGCATTGGCCATGCCCAATCTTATCGGCAGCATGAACTTAGGCGAGATAAAGCTTATCTGTAATGGACGTAAAAAATTACCCGGCAGTTTTTTCTTTTCGGCTTCATTTACTTTTACTACAAAGAATTTCAGGTTGCTTTTGATATAGGGTTCCAGTACCTCATCAGCACCGGCAGGTATCTTATAACTATTCTCTTCCAGCCAGGTTTTCAATCCCGACGACTCTTTAGCCGAAAGTATCAGAATATCATATTCGCCTACTAAATATTTGGCTTCAATTTTAACACCAAGATCTCTTTCTTTTTTAGATTCACTAAGAGTTGCTGACTTGTTTACTTGCACACCCGACACCGTGCCTATTAACCTGTCTTCCATTGGGTATGGGTGACAGGGGTTTTGATCATAATACTCCACTAATCTTGGTTTACTATAATCATTCAGGGTGTTAAATATCTGCTGGTCCACCACTTTAATGTCTGCTTTGTTCAATACCACCGGCACCGGCACCACCATGGCAAAGTCTTTCAGGCTACCTTTAAAATCATTGAACATTGTGATCACATTCCGGTTGCCATCCCGAACCAGTATTACCTGGGAGGTTTTGTTTTTCAGGGTACCATCTGCTTTGCTCACATAAAAACCACAGAAGGCTGTGGCTTCGTGACCAATCATAGCTGCCAGCACAAGCAGGGCAGCTCCTTTTTTCATCATTGGTTTCATGACTAATTGTTTAAATTTTGAAATAATTGTAAAATTTATCAGGGTCGGTTTCCAGTTAAAGTCTTTTCCTTTAAATAGTTTATCTAATACAGGTACCAACGGTGCCGCGGCCACAAGCACCCAGATGGGAGTATTGTATTTCCATTTAAATGCAGCTAGATAAAAAGCCACCGCAGCAATCAACATGGCCCATAGTATCCTGGCCACCGGATGGTTGGGAGATGTTCTCGGGTCGCTGATCATAAAAAAGGTGAATAAAAGCAGGCTGCCGGTACTTACGGAGTGGATGAAGTGGTCCACCGGCCAACCAAGCACATATACCTGGCGCCAATACAGCAAACCAACGAAAGTAGCTAGGAAAGCTAAGGAGACGTCAAGCTTTTGTACTCTTGTAACCACTATTGTGCCCAACGTAATGGCGCCAAAAAGGATAACAGTATTACTTCCCCATTGTCCGGGACTGAGCCATGCATCATTGGTAAGGTAGATAGCTGCTACGATGCCGATAGCAGAGGGATTGAAAATATGTTTATGATTAAAACGAAAAATATACTTAGATGCAACAGTAACAAAAGCAGCCAGTAAACTGATATACCAATGATTGACCTTCAATAAAAGACAAAGGCTCATAGCACTTATTAAAACACTGAATCCCCAGCGATTGAATTCACCTGGTCGTAAAAACCGCTTTGCTTTGAAAGAGTCTGCTGTGTACTGGAATAGAAGACACCCGCCAATACTGATGATATAATGTGCCCAATCAGGTGTCCATTGCAGATAAAAAAGACCATAACTAAGAAAAATGGCCTGAAAAATAACCTGAAAATACCGGGGGTCAAGGGAAAAGGTCTGCTGTTGCATGGGAATGCTTTGGACTAATGGATGTAGTCTCCGGAAGGATTACACAGGCATCAGGAAAAAAATTCAGGAATAAAAATTTTTTCCTTTTTCTTATATGGAATATCGGCCCATTGGCCTCTTCATTAGTTTCCCATCCAGTCCTTAAAGGCGGCAGCATTCTCCTGGCTTACTATAACTTCATCATTTATAGGAGGATCGAGTTCCAGCAGTAATTTACTTTTAGAATAGCTCCTGATCTTTTTTATGGCATTTAGTTGTACCAGGAACTTCCTGTTCACCCGGTAAAAATGGCCGGGATCCAGTTGTTTTTCAATATCTGCTAATGACTGGTCCAGTATGAATTTCTGGTTTTTGCTATCCACCAGGCAAACCAGTTTATGCGTTGCATAGAAATAAGCAATGTCTTCTATTTTGATACTAACATAGTCTGTTCCCCGCTTCACCAGGAATCTCTTTTTATAAGCGGCTGTTTCCCCACTTTGTTGAGATTGCAGTAACTGCTGCATATTACTGGTAAAATGTTGCTTCAGCTTATCATACTTTCTCAGGGCGGCTTCCAGCTTTTGCTGCTTTATTGGCTTTAATAAGTAATCAATACTGCTGTGTTCAAATGCTTCCTGCCAGTATTCATCATATGCAGTACAAAAAATGACAGGGGAGCTGATAGTTGTTTTTTCAAAGATCTTGAATGAAAGCCCATCGGTTAGTTCAATATCCATGAAAATAAGTTCGGGAACGGGATGTTGTTGCAACCAATCAATGGATGATTCAACGCTTCCAAGCACAGCAGCAACCTCAATAGCAGGGTCCGCTTTTTGAATAGCTTTATGCAGTTTTTCTGCAGCAGGTTTTTCATCTTCTATGATAATTATTTTCATCAGCCGATTTTTAGAACAGGTAATTTAACGGTGAAAACAGTTCCGCTGTCTTCAATAACTATTTCCTTGCCGGTAATAAGACGATAACGTTCCCGGAGGTTTTCCAGTCCAATTTTTCCTGAAGGTTTTCTCAGGGTTTTCTTTCGCACCTCATTAGATACAGTTATTAGCTGCCCCGCAGCCGAAATGTTAATAACAAGCGGATGTGCATCGCTGAACTCATTATGCTTTACTGCATTCTCAATAAGTATCTGTAAAGAGATTGGTGGCAGCAGGTACTGGCTCAGCCAGCTATCGTCAATGTATGTATGTAATTGAACGGCACTCTCAAACCGGATTTTCAGTAATGAGAAATAATCATTGATAAACCCAAGCTCTTCTTTAATGAACACAACGTCCCTTGCTTTGTTATGCAAAATATAGCGGTACACATCTGCCAGACTATCATTAAATAGTTGTGCTTTTTCTGGTTTTTCTTCTATGAGGTGAGACAGAGTGTTTAGTGAATTAAAAATAAAATGCGGGTCTACCTGGTTCTTCAAGGCTTCCAGTTCAGCTTCCGCTTTTGCTCTTTCCAGTTGTTCGTTTTTTACCCGGTCATTAGCCACATCTCTGACAAGGAAAACAGTTTCATATAGATTGACCAGAAAAAAAACAGCTACCAGGATCACAATAGTGGTTAATCTTATTACTTCCCAGTTTATCACCCCGCTCATAAAAATATTATACCAGCCTACCAGCAACAGCACACTTACAGGTACGCAGTAGAAAGGGATGGTTATTACCAAGGCAATGATTTTTTTAATCGGTTTATTGAACCAATCAAAATATGAACGAAGGGTAAAATGCAGGAACCTGGTTCCCTCGTAAATAATAAATGCAATGCCAATGGTGTACAGGTAGCTGAATTTTATTTGCCAGTTCGTAAACAACTCATGCGGTACCATTTTGGTGATCAACGGAATACTAATGCCAAACAGGGGTACCAATACGGCCCGGATGCCTGTATCGTTGATCTTATCCCGCTGCCCAAATAATTTTGTCGCTATGAATTGCTGCTTTGTCGCCATTTTTTACTGCTTCAATCGCAAACGATTTTCTCTGTAAAGTTTATAAATTAGTTTAGAAGAACAACATTTATTAACCAAAACCAATTTGTATGGATGTGTCTTCAATTAACTGGCTGGCAGTATTAGTAGCTGGTATCTCTGCTTTTGTAGTAGGTGGTATATGGTATTCTCCGGGTCTTTTTGGTAAAGCCTGGATGGCAGATAATAACTTTACGGAAGAACAAATAAAGAAAGGGGGCAATAAAGGAAAGATATTTGGATGGACCTTTATTTTCTCTTTATTGATGGCAGCTAACCTGGGCATGTTCCTGGCAGATACACCGCCAGAATGTACCGGTAACTGCGCACAAAAGGCCGACATCTCCTGGGGTGCTATTGCAGGATTTTTAGCTGGTATCTGGACGTTTTGCGCTATCGCCATTCATAGCTTGTTTGAACAAAAACCGTGGCGCCTGATCCTTATCAACGGTGGGTATAGTGTAGTGGCCTTAATTCTTATGGGAGCAATTATTGGTGTGTGGCGATAATCAGGGATGAATGTTTCAGCTATTTCACATAATCGGTTGTCTATTGAAAAAAGATCATGAAGAAATTATTGTTCCTCACAAGCCTCATTACTACGTTTAATTTCTATTCTTTTTCCCAACAATTACCGTGCAGCAAGCAGGAATACCGCCAGTTTGATTTCTGGATCGGCGAATGGGAAGCGTTTGGTAAAAATGGACAGAAAGCGGGCGACAGCAAGGTGAGCCTTATTTTAGATAGTTGTATCATTCTGGAAGAATGGACCAGCGCTTCAGTAACAAAGGGACTGCGGTACGCAGGGAAGAGCTTTAATACCTGGAATGCAGCCACTAAACAATGGCAGCAAACTTGGGTGGATAACGCTGGAGGCACCAATGAGTACCTATTGGGAAAATTTGAAAATAGTCAGATCATTTTTTCTTCCAAGCCATTCCCGGTTGCAAAAGATACCATGGCCATCCGTAAGATGACATTTACCAATGTAAGCCCAATAAGGCTGAGGCAACACGGGGAAATCTCAAAAGATAATGGTGTAACATGGGCTACCGAGTATGACCTTGAATACAGAAGAAAAGAATGAATCACCAGCTATTAATAACTGTATTGTTTGTAATCCTTATTTCGGCATGCAAAGGTCCGGAGAAACAGTACTTTTCCGGGACGATAGAGTATAAGTACACTTACACTAGTGATTCACTGGATGCAGATTCGATAGCAGCGTTAAGACCCATAAATGGATATTTCAGGTACGATTCATCTGCTTATCAAAGCCGCTTTATTAATAAAGACACTACTACCTACTATTATTCCGGCCACCTTAACCGTTGTATATCTACCACAAACAGCACAGACGAATATGCCTGTGATGATTATGGGCAGGTAACAGATTCCATTCTTTCCTGGAAAGTATACGATACAAAAGAAAAGATACTTGGATATTCCTGCAAGGTATTAGAAATGCAAAAAGCCGGTTCCTGGGTAAAATATTATGTGAGTACTGACCTGCAAATTGCGCCTGGTACTTACCAAAAACATGTATCCTACAACTGGGACCTTTATGGCGAAAAAACAAATGGAGGCCTGATCCTGCAATCTGAGCACCGTTTCAAAGCATTTACCATGAAAGGGATCGTTTCCGTGGTAGAAAGAAAGGGAATAGACTTTAAGGCTCTTGAAATAGAGGATACGCTATTTCTAAAGTTTTGTAAATAATGTACAATGAAACTATCGATATATTCTCTTTTTATACTTCTGATGTTGGCAGGAAATTGCTTTGGTCTGTACCAGCTCATTACTGGGAAGCAGGAATTCCTGGCAAAGTTTCCCAGGCTGAATGGGAATAATTACCTCATACTTCAATTATTACCTGTTATAAATATCATTGCCCTGTCAGGAATGTGGTATTTTAAAACGTGGTCGCCATGGCTGGCAATAGCCGGGGCCCTGCTTGTGATTGCTGTCGACCTGTATTTTCAGGTATGGTATCACCTTTGGCTGGCAGTACCTTCCACGGTTATTCTTGTTTTTTTTATTATTAAATACTGGAATCATTTTAAATAAAGGCATATCATGATAAGCGGTAGTTACTTCATTATTTATTTCTGTAACTTAAATGTCCCAAAACTATCATCATGAAAAATATCATATTGCTATCGCTAACAATTACGTTATTCAGTTGCCAACAAAGTCAAACTGATAAAGCGGATAAGAGCAATTTTAATATCGATTCTGTGAAAGCTCATATCAGTAAAATGAATGAAAGCTACGGTGAACGGTTTATGACAGGCGACACAGCCTTTTATACCATCCGTTATTGTAAAAATGCTGAAGTGTACTCACCGGGGATGCCAGCGGTAAAAGGATTGGGTGCTATCATCAGTTTCTTTTACCAGGGAGGAGCAAATAAAGAGGCTAAGATTGAGCTTCCGTTAGGAAACATTTATGGCAATGAAGAACTGGTAGTGGAAGAAGGAACCTACAATTTTCCTGATGGAAAAGGAAGCAGTGTTGATAAGGGAAAATTTATTGCCTTATGGAAGCAGGAAGACGGTACGTGGAAGCTCTTTCGGGAAATATGGAATACAGATAATGCACCACAACCTGAAACAAAGTGATATTTACATAACTTAAAAAAACTCAAATGAAAGTATTCAAATTAGCGCTTCTCATCGCAACATTTACAAATACATGCCTCGCACAAATGGATGTTCCTGCCAGCGGAAATAATCCCCGGGCAATAATCTCTGAAGAAGTAGGCATCACCAGTATCACCATAAAATATGGGCGGCCGGATGTAAATAAAAGGGAAGGAAAAATATATGGTGATGGCAACCTGGTTACCTATGGCTTCAGTACTACAAATTTTATTACCAATAAACCAACGTCGCCCTGGCGGGCAGGCGCTAATGAAAATACCAGTATCACTTTTGAGCATGATGTAACAGTGGAGGGTAAGGCAATAAAGGCAGGAACGTATGGGTTGCACATGGCAATGGGCGCAGAGAAGGTTACGCTTATCTTCTCCAACCAGTCTGAGGCCTGGGGTAGTTTTTATTATGAGGAGAAACATGATGCACTACGGGTAGAGGTGAAACCAGTTGCACTGGATAAAAGTGTGGAATGGCTGAAATATGAGTTCATTGAGCATAAAGAAAAGTCTTGCGTGATTGCGATGCAATGGGAAAAATTGTCGTTACCTTTTAAAGTAGATGTGGATGTAGATAATATAGTAATAGCGAGACTACGGGAACAGGTGACCAGCCAGAAAGGCTTTAATAGTAATAATATGTTGCAGGCGGCACAATTCTGCCTGAACAAAAACATCAACCTGGAAGAAGCATTGCAGTGGAGTATTCGGGCCATTACCGGATTCCAGGGACAAAAGAGTTTTATAACCTTGAGAAATCTTGCTACTGCTTATGATAAACTGAACCGGACAGTACAGGCAGATTCCACGATGGATGAAGCCTTGCTCATAGCTACTGCTAATCAATACACCGCCTATGGCCGCCAGCTTATCGGGCAAAAAAGAGTGGACAGGGCGATGGATGTATTTAAAGCCAGTGAAAAAAGATACGGCGATATGTGGGGTGTAAATAACGGCCTGATGAGCGGGTACTCGGCCAAAGGAGATTTTACCAAAGCGCTGGAATACGCTAATAAGGCATTGGTACAAGCACCCAACGATGCAGCCAAAAAACAAATAGAAGGATTTATCATTAAACTGAAAGAAGGGAAAGACATAAATCAATAATGGCAGAACTGAAAACCAGGAAGAATGATGCCAGTGTAGAAGCTTTTCTTCAAACTATTAAAGAAGAACAGAAAAGAAAGGATTGTAATACTATCCTGGCCATGATGAAAAAAGCTACTAAGGCAGAACCTAAAATGTGGGGCAGGAGTATTGTGGGCTTTGGCAGTTATCATTATAAGTCCGAAAGAAGTAAACAGGAAGGAGACTGGTTTATCACTGGCTTTTCGCCCAGGAAACAAAACCTTACCCTGTATATTATGCCTGGAATTGATTATTACAAAGACCTGGTACAAAAACTGGGTAAATGCAGAACAAGTGTATCCTGTCTTTATATCAATAAGCTGGCCGATGTGGACATGAAAGTATTGAACGAGTTGGTAATTACCGCTTATAAACGAATGAAGGAGATGAACAGTAACAGTAAATGATTTTTTGGGATAAATCTTAAATAATAAACAACTAAAACAATCAACATGGATAATGCAATCAGCTGGTTTGAAATTCCGGCCACCGACATTGACAGGGCGCAAAAATTTTATGAAACTATTTTTCAGATAACTATGCAGCCGATGGATTTTCAGGATACAAAAATGAGAATGTTCCCCATCGATGATCCGATGAAAGGTATTGGCGGAACCCTTATTGACAGTAATGGTTTTCATAAACCTTCTGCCACAGACGGGCCATTGATTTACCTGAATGGTAACCCCGATGTACAAATAACTCTGAGCAGAGTGGAAGCCGCCGGCGGGACAATCCTGGTACCTAAAACAGAGATTAGCCCGGAATATGGATTTATGGCGGTATTCCTGGACACAGAGGGAAACCGTATAGCCCTGCATTCTGTGCCGGAAAAATACCTGAAATAACATAGGGGCATCGATAATTTATCATATTATTATTGCTAAACCCATCACAATGGCTTACGATGAAAAATTGGCTGATCGTATCAGGGAGATCATTTCATTGTCTCACAGAAACGTAGTAGAGAAAAAAATGTTTGGAGGGCTATGCTTTATGGTCAATGATAAAATGTGTGTGGGTGTGGAAAAAGAACGGTTAATGGTGCGGTTGGATCCCAACCGCTATGATGAGGTGTTGGAGAAAGATGGCTGTAAGCCAATGGATTTTACAGGTAAGGTGATGAGAGGTTATGTGTTTGTAGATATAGCGGCAGTCCATACAAAAAAGAAGCTGGATTATTGGATGAACCTGGCGCTGGACTATAAT
>CALSAT010000013.1:0-18935 GCA_943372905.1 Bacteroides fragilis
ATTGCAGATAACAGCTACTCACAATTCACCGGGCTAAGCTATAAGATAAACACAGATAAATTGAAGGCGGACATGACCACTTCACTTCTTTCTGCCAAACCGGATATACAATCTATACTTGATGGCAATATCAATCTTGATGCAATTACTATCAAACAGCCCGTTATCAACCTGCATTTTGGTTCCGTCAGAGAAGCAACCCAAAAAAAAGCAATTCCTCAGCTTGCTATTGGCAGTATAAAAATGACTGACCCTGAAATAAATTTTACCCGGCAAACAGACAGCGGCACTCTTTCTCTTCACTGGAAGGGTGCGCAAAAGGGAAGTAATTTTTTAGAGGCTGGCAAGCTTAAGATCTTTGATGATGAAGGAATATCCCTGTCACTGGATGATCTGCGATTTTATGTGACTGATTTTATTTTGACTAACCCAAAAGGCCGGTCATTCAACACCGATGATGGAAAGATAGCCGCACAATTAAAAGATATAAGCTATGCCAAAAAGGAAGACGATAATCCTGAATGGAAAACAAATATCGCCTCCTTTGAAGCAAAAGATTTCCGGCTGGATAGCATAGGAAAAAGCGGGGGAGCATTTGTGATGAACAGTGCTGTGATAAAAAATCTTTTCTTAAGCTCCGCTAACATTTTGAAATTACCTGACCTTGCAGCCAGCAATCCTGCTTTTCAGTTGCGAAACTTTACCGGGCATTATTATACCGCCGACAGCCGCCTGCACTGGTATAATGCCGGTTTCGCCCGGAGCAATGATATGATCACTCTTGACTCCTTTTCATACAGGCCAACACTTGAAATAGATTCCTTCCTGGCCACCAAAAAATTCCAAACAGATTATTTAAAGGCCAGTACCGGCTCTTTACAAATAGGGCCGGTGGATATTGACAAGTATATCCGTGACACCATTCTTCATATAAAGAAAGCCATTATTGACCGGGCATATCTTTTTGACTATAAGGACAAAAACCTTCCTTTTAATACCGGAATGATAAAACCCCTGCCAGTGAACCTGCTAAAAAAAATACCTGTACGGCTCAATATGGATTCAATGCAGCTAACCAATGCCTCGGTAGAATATACAGAGGTAAATGAAAAAACAAAAGCTGTAGGCACCATTACTGTGAAACGAATGGCTGTTACACTGGCCAATGTAAAGAATCATCTTCCCGTCTATAAAGACAGTTTGCGAATAAAAGCAACTGGTTATTTATTGGATACCGTATGGGTCCGGCTCCAGGTAAATGAATCCTATTGGGATTCGCTGGGGGGCTTCCTGATGACACTACGGATGAAACCCGGTGATCTTATATTGCTAAACGGTGCCCTTATTCCCCTGGCATCTGCAAAACTATTATCTGGTGATCTGGATACACTGAATATGCGGGCCGTGGGCCGTGAGTACCTGTCATTAGGTGTAATGCAGATGTATTACCGAAACCTGAAGATACAGTTGCTCAAAGGAGGTAAAGACGGCAAACAAACATTCTTTACCCGGCTGCTGAATTTTGCAGCGAATACATTTATTATCCGTCGAAACAATTCGTCCCGCACCGGTAATGTATTCTTTATCCGCCAGCGGGATAAATCAGCCATTAATTATCTTATAAAAATTGCTATCAGCGGTATGGCCAGCAGTGTTGGTGCCAAAAACAATAAAAAGATGATCAGGAAATATAAAAGAGAATTGGAGAGAAGACAGCTTCCACCCATTGACCTGGATTAACAATGAACACTGTCTGCAAGAATACCCACTCCCTTTACTCCACCTCACCTGTCTCTTTCATTGATTTTTCTTATCTTCTGCTTTCAAAAACCATATTCCTTTAAAATGACACGGTCCTTCTTCAAACAAGTTTCCCTTACCACAATATTGATCACTGTATTTGCTCTTTCGCTCTCTGCACAAACACAGGAGGATTTTGATAAAAAATACTATGATGTGTTTCTTCAGGTGGAGGATAAAAAGAAAGCACTGACCCTCGCCAAAGAATTATATACCCTGGTTGAAAAAAAGAAAGAACTGCAGACCTATACCAATTACTATCTGTTGAAAACCCTTTTCGAAAACCAAACTCCGGATGCGGCCCTCGCCAAAACCTGTGGAGACAAAGCCGATAGAATAATGCGGGAGTCAGTCGGTCTGACACAACCCAACCCAAACTATGGCAGCGACAGCATGAACCTTTGGTATAATACGATCTACCCGGGGCTATATGAAACAAAGGACCCCAATAATGCCACCAAAGCCATTGCCTTCCTGGACAAATACACTTCCTTTCAATCATTTGCCAATTATACCGGTGTGGCGTATGCCTTTGAACGAAATGGAGACTTCAAGAATGCCAAGAAGTATTACGAGCATACGCTGCAATTTGTAACGGATGAAAAAGCAGAACATACTTCTTATCTCTACTATATCCTTTTTTTAGCGAAAGCAGGGGATTATCAAAAAGCAGAAGAGTACATCCGTAAGATCGAAACACTTTCTCAAACAGCTTCATCAGATCTGCTGAAAACCTCTTACCGGAATGAAGCGCTGTCTGCACATACACTGTTCTATTTTTATACCGGGGACTATGAATCGTATGTCACTTCCTCTGAATTGCAGAATGCAGAACTGGCCAAAATGTTTGCCGCTTACAACCTGCCCTGCCAGGGCCAGGAATATATACGCCTTACCAATGCAGCAGTAGCCAGCGAGTACTTAAGAAAATATGCCGATGCAGAAAAGTTATGGTATAGCCGTGACACAGCCTATACCAGTTGGGTAAATTGCCAGAAAGCACAATATCCCAACCTGAAATTATACGACCTGTCCATGTCACCCATATATCTGCTCAAAAGGGGTAAAGACAAGTTGGTATCCAAGCCCCTTCAATACTATATAGATCAGACAAACACTTATTATAACAGTTTCAGCTCTTATGCCGATGTCAGCACCAAATATTTCAGGGCCACTCAACTGGCATTTCTAAAATCGCCGCAATACAGGGAAGTCTACCCAACTATCCTGCAACAAATCCGTACCACCCGTGACTTCCGTGAATCGACCAAACCATTTTCCGATTTTGCTTATTTCAATATGCGTGACCGTAAATGGAATGAAGCAAAAGATCTTTATCATGAATTATTCCTGCTCAATACCGGCTGGATCAACGATATTATATTCTCCTTTGGCGAAAGGGCCTTCGTTACTTACTACAATGCTAAACTGAAAGAAGGTTACGAAAATTTTCACAGCTACGTTAAAGTAGTTAAAGAAAAACAACCCAGCTATTTCCCCGCTGCTGCTGAACAGGCCTATAATAATTTATTACTGACAAAGTCAATTTCATTGCAAGGCACCAAAAGAAGAAAAGAAGCCTTTCTTAAAAGTAATGACCCTTCGATAGCAAAGTTGTATAATGACTGGCTGGATAAAAAACAACAACTGATCCGGCAGTATTTTAAAGCATCTGAACCAGGTGTGCAGCCTGATACCATAAAACCGGCAGCTGAAAACCTGAAAGCCCTGCAACAGGAAGTGGCCAGTATGGAAAATGAACTGGCGTCCAAAGCAAAAGATTTTAAAAAGCTATTAAAGATCACTCCCACCGATTGGAAAGAAGTAAAAGCCAAACTAAAAGAAGGAGAGGCTGCCATTGAGATCACCCGTTTTCAATGGAAAGACCAGGTCTATTATTCTGATACCTCTTACTATGCAGCGTATATCATTACCGCCACGAGTGCATACCCTGAAGTAGTGTACCTGCCGGGTACACCTGCCAACATGGACGACAAATTTTATAAGCATTATAAAAACAGCATCCGTTTTAAAACGGATGACAATGAATCTTATGATCATTACTGGAAACCTATCGCCGAAAAACTATCCGGTATCAGCAAAGTGTATCTGTCGCCCGATGGCATTTATCATCTTATCAATATTTCCACCTTAAAAAATCCTGTTACTAATAAATATGTGCTGGATGAGATACAGGTACAGTCCACTACTTCCACCAGCGACATTGCTGTTGTAGCAGGCAAAGAAAATAACCAAACTGCCGTACTGATCGGGCGGCCAACTTATAAAACCACTGCCGGAGCAGGTTCGGGCCAATTAGCAGATGGCAATACCCGTGGTTTTGTAAATAGTTTTAAAAACGAGAATGTCCCTGACCTGCCCGGTACCGAAACAGAAGTACTCAGTATAAAAGCAGAAATGGAAAAGTCAAAGATGAGTGTAATCTATTATCTGAAAGACCAGGCCACAGAAGACAAACTTTATCAGTTGCACAGTCCCGGCATACTGCATATTGCCACCCATGGTTTTTGGGCCGGTACCGGTACCAATGCCACCGATGGTTTTAGGCTTTTCAATGCCATGGCCAATTCCGGTTTATTATTATCCGGTGTGGTAAACTACTATAGTTCCGATACTTACCCCAACACTTACGATGGAGTGCTTACCGCCTACGAGGCGCAAAACCTCGACCTTACCACCACTTCTTTAGTGGTATTATCTGCTTGTGAAACCACCCTTGGTTACTTAGATGCCGGTGAGGGTGTTTATGGATTACAGCGGGCTTTCCGGGCAGCCGGTGCCAGCAGTATCATGACCAGCTTGTGGAAAGTAGATGATAATGCCACCAAAGATTTTATGATCATCTTTTACCAGCAATACCTGCTTACCAAAGACCGCTCCGCTGCTTTTACCTTCGCCCAAAAAGCCATTAAAGAAAAATACATCTTCCCTTATTTCTGGGGCGCTTTTGTAATGATGGGGAAGTAGATAGCAGGGAATTAATAGATAATAATGAAGAATTAATAATTGCTTAAACCCGGCATTTGATTTCCTGGTTGCTGAAATGCCTTTTCAAAGAAAGAAACTAAACCATGCCCCAGGTTCCCTTCAGGGACAGGACAAACTTTCCCAAAAACTCTTATCTTCGATTCAGGAAATAGTTGCATAACTAACTAATTTTGTCGTATGTCAAAAAGAAGCATTAAAAAAGTAGCTGTATTAGGCAGCGGTGTAATGGGTTCCCGGATTGCCTGCCATTTTGCTGGCATTGGAGTACAGGTGTTGTTATTGGATATAGTACCCAAAGATGTAGCAGCAGATGCCAAACCGGCGGAAAGAAATAAGATAGTTAATGATGCGCTGACAGCCGCCATCAAAAGCAACCCCTCCCCTGTTTATCATAAAGATGTTGTCAAAAAAATAACCACCGGCAACTTCGATGATAACATGAAAGATATCAGTTCCTGCGACTGGATCATTGAAGTGGTGGTGGAACGCCTCGACATTAAACAAAAAGTATTTGAACAGGTAGAAAAATACCGCAAGCCCGGAACACTCATCACCTCCAATACTTCTGGCATCCCCATTCACCTGATGGCCGAAGGCAGAAGTGATGATTTTAAAAAGCATTTCTGCGGCAGTCACTTTTTCAATCCGCCCCGGTATTTACGCTTGCTGGAAGTTATTCCCACACCGCACACTGATCCGGAGATCGTTGATTTCCTGATGAGCTATGGCGACCTGTATTTGGGAAAGACCACCGTTTTGTGCAAAGACACTCCGGCATTCATCGCCAATCGTATTGGTGTATTTGGCATGATGGCCATCATGAACGTAAAAGAAAAACTGCAGCTCAGCGTGGATGAAATCGATGCGCTGACAGGCCCTGTTATTGGTCGTCCTAAATCAGCCACTTTCCGTACCGGCGATGTGGTAGGATTAGATACCCTGGTAAAGGTGGCAAAAGGCGTGGCTGATAATTGTCCCGGTGATGAAGCAAAAGACCAATTCGCCATTCCTGCATGGTTAGATAAAATGATCGCTAATAACTGGCTGGGTGATAAAACCGGGCAGGGATTTTTTAAGAAAACAAAAGGCGCTGGTGGTGAAAAAGAAATACTGACCCTGAACCTGGACACCATGGAATACGGCCCACGGGTAAAGCCAAAATTTGCCACTCTCGAAGCCGCCAAACCCGTTGATGATCTATACACCCGCTTAAAAATGCTGGTAGCCGGACAAGATAAGGCCGGTGAATTCTACCGTCTCTTCCATTATGGCCTGTTCTCCTATATCTCTCACCGCATTCCAGAGATCAGTGATGAACTATACCGGGTAGATGATGCGATGATGGCCGGCTTTGGCTGGGAGATCGGCGCATTTGAAAGCTGGGATGTATTAGGTGTAGCCAAAACAACTGAGGCGATGAAAGCAGTCGGGTATAAAGTAGCTCCCTGGATCGAAGAAATGTTAGCGGCCGGCAACAAATCATTCTATAAAGTAGAAGGCGGGAAAAAATATTGTTATGACCCCGCTTCCAAAACGTATAAAGTACTGCCCGGTGGTGAAGCGTTCATCGTCATGAGCAATTACACCGATAAACAGATCTGGAAAAATGGCAGTTGCCGGTTGTATGAATTAGGAGATGATGTGCTCGGCCTGCAGTGGTTCACCAAAATGGGTAGCATTGGCGGCGATGTGCTTGCCGGTATGCAAACGGCGATAGATAAAGCGGAGAAAAGCTATAAAGGATTAGTGATCGCCAATGAAGGCGCTAACTTTTCTGCCGGTGCCAATGTGGGAATGATATTTATGCTGGCGATAGACCAGGAATATGATGAGCTGGACATGGCCATCCGCATGTTTCAGAATACAATGATGAGGGCCAGGTACTCTTCTGTTCCGGTAGTAGTGGCACCACATGGGTTAGCATTAGGCGGTGCTTGTGAATTAAGTTTACATGCCGACAAAGTTTGTCCTGCGGCTGAAACATACACTGGTTTGGTGGAATTAGGAGTAGGTTTGATACCCGGTGGAGGTGGCACCAAAGAATTTGTATTACGGGCCTCCGACGAAATGCATGAAGATGAGCCGGAAACCATCACCTTAAAGAATCGTTTCCTTTCTATTGCCACGGCCAAAGTAGCCACCTCTGCCCACGAAGGATTTGGGTTGGGAGTGTACCGAAAAGGATTAGATGAAGTGGTAATGAACCAGGGCCGCCGCATTGCAGAAGCTAAAAGATCAGTGATCGAAATATTCGACAGTGGCTATACCGCCCCGGTGCAACGAAAGGATATCAAAGTATTAGGACAATCTGCACTTGGTGCTTTGTACTCCGGCATTCATGCCATGAAGACAGCCAACTATGCCACAGAGCATGATTCAGTAGTAGCGAAAAAACTGGCGTATGTAATGTGCGGAGGTGATTTAAGCGAACCGACATTAGTGTCAGAACAATACCTGCTGGACTTGGAAAGAGAAGCTTTCTTGTCGCTTTGTGGTGAAAAGAAAACACTGGAACGGATACAGAGTGTGTTGAAGAGTGGCCGGCCCATCAGGAATTAGGGTCCGACGGTCTCCGTCTGACTCGCCACCAAACCAGGGTCCAACGGTCTCCGTCTGACCCGCCACCAAACCAGGGTCCAACGGTCTCCGTTTGACCCGCCACCAAACCAGGGTCTGACGGTCCCCGTCTGACCCGCCACCAAACCAGGGTCCGACGGAGACCGTCAGACCTTATCCATAAACACTCCCTAACTTAAAAAAGGGAGTAGTATGCCATTCGCACCCAATAACATTTATCACATTTATAACCAGGGCAATAACCGGCAACAGATATTCTTTACCCGAAAAGATTACCTGGTCTTTCTCACCTTGTACAAGCGGCTTTTCCCGCCCAACTGCTCTACCATAGCCTGGTGTCTCATGCCGAACCATTTTCATTTTATGGTCCATACCGATGAAAGATGTAATGTCAGTATAAAACAGGGCAATATTTATCTTGATCCGGTAACAAATAGTATCCGGAAACTTCTTAGCGGCTATGCAAGGATCTTTAATAATGAATATAAACATACCGGTTCTGTATTCAGGCAGAAGACAAAATCAAAATGTCTTTCAGCAATAACGATAGAGCCCGGGAGTTCATTCCTGATACAGGAGTACTATGTAAACTGCTTTCACTACATTCATCAAAACCCGGTTGTTGCAAAACTTTCAAAAAGGCTGGAAGACTGGGAATTCTCTTCCTTCAGAGATTATGCGGGGCTTCGGGAAGGCACACTTTGCCAAAAAGATCTGGCGGCCCTCCACTGCGGGTATGATCCCGGAAAACTCCTTACTGAATCGTATGAATTGATCGATAAAAAACTTATTGGCTTTTTTACCTAAATTTAATGCTCATACAGTTCCTCTGACACGGAACCGGGTCAGACGGAGACCGTCAGACCCACCTCAGATCAACTAACCATAAAACCAAAAACAACATGCAAGTAACCGTAGTAGATTTTGCCAAAGACCGTGTTATTTATAACATGACCGGCTGCACCAAAGAAGAACTGGAAAACAAGATCAACCTGTTCTTCACGTCAGAAGGATATACCCTGAAATCAACCGAAGGGGAAACCTACACCTATACCAAAGGCAACAGGGTAATGCGCCTTTTATTTGGGGCCTTTGTAAAATACCACAAGCAATCCGTAGTAATAAAAAACGAAGGAGACTTATTCTCCGTAATGCTGCATAAGGATTCCACTGGTATGTCCGGCGGCCTGATAGGTATGAACCAGGTAAAGAAAGAGTTTGCCCGCTTATCAGAAGCCTTCAAGGGGTACTTTAAGTAATGCCATCCTTTAAAATGAACTAACCGGGTACCAGATGAAAAAGATCCTCATTATCACCAGCCTCTTATTCGCATTCTGTATCGGCCATGCACAAGCAGACCTGTCCGGTGCCTACGGCTATTCTTTCAAACCGGCAGGCAACCCGCCGGAGGCAAAGAAAAATGCGGGCCCCTCCGGCACACTGGTATTGCTTAAAATGGAAGGAAACAAGTACCGCTTCTGGCTGGATATCACAACTGGCTGGCCCAACTATCATGTTGGCGAAACAGATGGCACCATTGTATTTGTAAATGACAGCGCCACTTTTTCAAACGCAGAGGAAGTCGAAAACAATCCCTGCATCCTCAACTTTAAATTAACGGGCACAACGATCAACATCAACAGCATGTCCACTTCATTCAACTGTGAATTTGGCGTCGGGGTTAATGCAGATGGTGATTATGCCAGGCTGGCCACACAGCCGGTCTTAAACAATGAATGGTTGTTTAAAGAGTATCATCAATCGCCGCAGGTATTAGTAACAGCAGCAAAAACTGAGGTATTTAAGGATGAAAAATGCCAGCATTCTTATACTCCCGCCAAACATCTAACAAAAAACGACACGATCGTCACTATTGCAGAAACAGATAAAAGCATTTACACAGAGTATATCACCTCCTCCGGTAAATTCATCTATGGCTGGGTAAAGAAAGCAGCCCTTGAAATAGGAAAATAAGAAGACTGATAAAGAATGGGCACCGCAGAAATAGTAAATCATCAGCTGATCATCTCATCGCATATTATAACATATGGCAATGCTGCCACTTCCGGCATTACCGAAATGATCAGGGAAGAGATAGAAACCATGTGGAATGAGCCGCAAGCGGATATAGTTATCGAGGGACAATTGTTTTCCATACGTTTTCACATCAGTGCCATATTTCAACCCGACATTACTGATATTGAAATTTATCAAAACACTGATCCGAGAAATAACTACTTCCGCATAGAAGAATTTGCCCATGGTCATATTTCATTTGTAGACGGACTGGGTTGTAATACCGGGTATTTCAAACTGGAAAACCTGTACAAAGGGTCTACCACCGCTGCGCATGAATATGGGCACACCCTCGGATTGGAGCATCCCGACAACCTCGATCTTCGTGGCAAAGGCGTTCCCGGTATTATGTATCCGAGAGGCACATTGGTGGATCCCCAGTATCAATACGAACCAGATAAACCAGCCGGTACCAAAGGAGGCACGATGTACCCCATCTACCGAAGGGTATTTAAAGACGATATTGACAACCTGAAACTTCATCGCCTCCACTACTCTAACAATATAGCGGTGCTGGGAGAATTTACCAGTATCTGGCACCCAGATCATTCCGACGTAAACCCGGAAGATATCAGCTAACCCTCAATAGCAGTATCAAAAAAATTACCCCATCCGCAGATGGGGTAAAGGAGTGCTACTGGTGTATTTATGGTTAGATCCCGGAAAGGTAGTAGCCAATGGTTAATGTTTCACTGCACAGCAGCGTCAATAGTTGCAAAGCGGAACTGGAAACCGGTAGCGCTTATTTTCTCAGCGCTTACGGTAGCGCTTTTCAATATTTCCACACTCATTTCCCCCAGCATCCATTTCAGCACGAAAGAAGGGACCCGCACCGGGATGAAGAATTTAGTTCGGCTCTTCGCCAAAGCAAGAGTAAGTGTTTTGTTCGAAACAGGTGCCGGGGCCACCGCATTATAGGAGCCGGACATTGCCGTATTGGTAATTGCCGCCAGGTACATGTTCACCATATCATCAATATGTATCCAGCTTATCATTTGCTTACCGTTACCAAGGATGGCCGCCACACCAAACCGCAGGGGCCGCAAAAATTCTTTTAAGGCCCCGCCCTCATTGCTCAGCACAATACCGGTACGCAGTTTCACTAAGCGTTTGCCAAGCTTTGTCACTGGTTCAATGCTTTCTTCCCAAAACTGACAGGTATGCCCTAAGAAACCAGCATCAGCAGGAGCTTCCTCTTTAAAGGGAGATGGATTGGGAACCACCGGATCAGCCCCGTACCAGCCAATGGCCGAAGCGCTGATCACCGCTTTTACTTTATTAGGAATGTTCGTCAGGCTGTTAACGATCAGCTGACAGCTATGTACCCGGCTGTTAATGATCTCCTGTTTCCTTTTCGTGGTCCACCGTTTATCCGCCACACCCGCACCCGCCAAGTGTACGATATAGTCAGCCGCTTCAATGGCTCCCCTGTCCATCGTTTGTGTCTCCACATTCCAGGTAGCATAAGAAAGGCCCGCCACCGGAGAATTCTTGCCGCCTTGCCGGGAAAGGATGATCACCCTGTAACCTTTTTGCAAAAGGGCTTGTCCCAATGCCTTACCAATTAAACCGGTGCCGCCTGTAATAAGTACTGTTTCCATCATGCTCATTAAAATATAAAGCTAACGCATACATAACACAACAAACCCGATTCAGTTCATCCCTAAATTTGCGCAGCTTATCCTTCCTCTTTTGGCAGGGAATAAGAAACGGCTACCTTCATCGCATAATTAATCAACTGTATGAGTATTGTTTTGTCAATTCAAAATCTCGCTAAGTCCTATGGGGCCGTAAGGGCCCTCAATGGGGTATCCTTTGATGTGCCGGAAGGCAGTGTGTTTGGCATCCTCGGGCCCAATGGAAGCGGCAAGACCACCCTGCTCGGTATTGTGATGGATGTGCTGCGGGCCAATAGCGGCAACTTCCTCTGGTTTGGTCAGCCCGGTTCCCCCCAGCAGAGGAGAAAGATCGGTTCGCTGCTCGAAACACCCAATTTCTACAGTTATCTCTCCGGCACTGATAATTTAAAGATCACCCAGGCCATCAGCGGCCGGGGCAATGCAAAAGATATTGAAGCTGTATTGAAGAAAGTAAACCTGTACGACCGCCGCTGGAGTTCATTCAAATCCTTCAGCCTCGGTATGAAACAGCGGCTGGCCATCGGCGCTGCCTTGCTGGGCGATCCTAAAGTACTGGTACTCGATGAACCCACCAACGGGCTCGACCCGGAGGGCATCGCCGAAATAAGAAGACTCATCGTGGAGCTGAAAGAAAAAGGCCACACCATCATCATGGCCAGCCACCTGCTCGATGAGGTGGAAAAAGTGTGTACCCATGCCGCTATTCTAAAGACCGGCAACCTCATCACCACCGGCAACGTGGAAGAGATCATGATGGATGAAGATATTGTTGAGCTGAGCGCTGCCAACATTCAATCGCTGCTGAAAGTATTGAATGATATGGGCAAAGAAGTACTGGTGGATGAGAAGGCCAACACCGTGCAGATCATCTTCCCGAAAGGCACCGCTAAAATGGACGAACTGAACCAGCACTGCTTTAATAATGGTGTTGTGCTTACGCAACTGGTACTGAGAAAGAAAAGACTGGAGGCCCGATTCTTTGAACTTACTAATAATTAATTACCACTCTTACAAACCTGATAGATCATGATGACATTGATACGCACAGAATGGCTGAAAATGAAAAAGTACAATGCCTTTTGGTGGATACTCGGCATTACCGCTTTATCCTATCCCGGCATTAACTATATATTTTATCTCGCCTATGATAATATCATCAGCCAGCCGAGTGAAGCCAGTAAATATGCCAAGTTGGCGCTGGGCAATCCCTTCAGTTTTCCTGAGGTATGGCATACAGTGGCCTACTTCTCTTCCTGGTTCGTATTCATTCCCGCCGTGGTCATTATCATGTTCATTAGTAATGAATACACCTTCCGTACACACCGGCAAAATATCATAGATGGATGGAGCCGCAAACAGTTTGTAACCAGCAAGCTCATCGATGTGCTGCTCATCTCGGTTATCATCACCCTGCTGTATACGGTGGTGTGCCTGGTATCCGGGACATCCAACCAGGAGCGGCTTATTAAGGACACCTGGAGCAAATCATACTTCATCGGCCTCTTTGCCCTGCAAACATTTGCCCAGTTGTCCATTGCCTTCCTCATCGGTTTTATTATCAAAAAAGCATTCCTCGCACTTGGGGTATTTCTTTTTTACTTTATCATTCTCGAAAACCTGATCGTCGGTTTATTCCGCTGGAAGAAGAGTCCTGTCGGTGACTTTATGCCGCTTGAAATATCAGATAAAATGATTCCGCCGCCCGGCTTTATGCGTCTGCTGGACCCGGACAGCTACCAGAAATCGCTGGATGCCATTAACCTGCATATCGGGCTTACCGTTGGTATCACCCTCATTATCTGGTTTATCTGCTACCGCATTAATGAAAAGAGGGATTTGAAGTAAGGGTGGGTGATACAGTGAGAAATGCGGGGCTTGTTATGCAGTAACCTTGACGGGCAAATGACCTGAACTAAAGATCATCTTATATTATTTTTCGTGGTTCCTGATTCTGAATAATTGGGTTCGTGATTGGCATTTGAAAAACTTTCGCATTGTACATGAAAAGCCCCCAGGCAGGTTGGCTTTGCTTTTATTGGCTGAAGCGGCTGGCTGAGGGCTTGTTCTGCTATGAATAACTAAACTGGCGTCAGATCTTTAATCCCTTTACCAGAACATACTCTGATGATTTCATGTTGTACTGGCTTTTAACGGCGTCTTTTACCCGCAGGGATAATTCGGAGAGAGTTTGATAAAGCGCTACCCTATCGTCTCGTACTTCTTTTAATTTTCCGTAGGCGGCTGTTACTTTTTCGTTGACCTGTGTGAGCAGTGGCAACTTATCTTTCATTGTTTGGATCTTTATGGAGTCGTTTGCGGGTGCATAATCGGTACCATATTTTTCCAACGTGGAGATGATGTCGGCAAAATTTTGTGTGATGCTACCGAATGACATGGCTGACTGACTTACTGAATCTTCGGTTGGATCTTTTTTGCTCTTTTTTACTTTGATCCCCCTGATATTGACGACCAATGCCTTTATCATGGCGGTGTCTTTTGAATTCTTTCCGAATGCTGACCTGGCGGCTGCGAGGAGCGGGGTCATTAAATTTTTTATTGAATCGGGATCTTTGTAAAACAGCTTTTGCCGTACTTCTACTGCGGCCCCATACACTTGTGCATTACCTGCTGTGGTGTCGTTCTTTGCTTTGATTTCTTGTATCAAGCTTGTTAAGTTGACGATCGACAGTTCTGCATTTTGCGGATTGTAGGCCGAGAATGATTCGAGGTAGGTGACCAGCTTTTCTGCGTTGTTTACTCTTGCTCCAAAGGTAGCTTCTGCTTTAGATGCCATTTTCTTAGGGTTTTTATTGTGATAAAATATTTATGAGGCACAAAAATAAATTGGAGCTTGTTAAGTAATATGCAAAATGGACTTGTTGTTATTGATAATTTAGTTAAAGAAGTATTGTGATCTGGCGACGTGAATGTCTATGCGCTTTGTAAAATATAGCAGTCAAATATGCTATTATGGCAGCTATTTTTTGCTGATGGTTACTTACAATGTATGATTAAAAAAACTATAAACAGTTTTTACAAATCACTTGATAAGATTCACAAACCAAAAGACGGTTTTTACAAATCGTAAAACAAGGCTGACAACTTGTCAAACAAGGAAGGTTAGTTGCTCGACAAGGAAGCCTACCCCCTAAATTAGGAAGGCTACTCCCTAAACAAGGAAGCTTACTCCCTAAACCAGGAAGCCTACTCCCTAAACCAGGAAGCTTACTCCCTAAACCAGGAAGCCTACTCCCTAAACAAGGAAGCCTACTCCCTAAACAAGGAAGCTTACTCCCTAAACTAGGAAGCTTACTCCCTAAACAAGGAAGCCTACTCCCTAAACTAGGGAGGTTAATTGCTATTATAAGTATGTTGTGGGTGGGGTTGGCAGGGGTTGTTTGACGGGCTGGGAAGACCTCTCCTAACTCCTCTCCAAAGGAGAGGACTTGCGGGCAGTCGTGTGGTTGGTACTGTTTTTTGTTCGCCCGGAGGGAAAGTGATTTGCTTCGCAAATGGGATTAATTTCTTTTTTGTGTTATGCCGGGAAGACGGGAAGGATTTGCTTCGCAAATGGTGGCTTTTATTTGAAAGAGCATTATTGTTTTCGGCATCTCTTTTATTACTCTACTTTTTTTTCTTGATAAAAAAAAGTAGCAAAAAAAATCAAGGCAAAAGCAAATGCTCCGCTGCTTTGCCGGGCCCACGCACAGGAACTCCGATTGTTTGTGTGTGGCTTTACAGGTTTCGAGGTGATAGTGGAAGACTCTGCTGCCTATTATGCGACGCATCGAAAGGCGCTGTGCCCCGCCTTGCCTTGTTTATAGTTGTTGGTTTTCTTTTGGAGGGCGGGACAAGGCGCTGGAAGAGGTTGAGAGTTCGGTTGCTGGTTTATTTGTGGGGAAGGCCAACAGGTGTGAAAACAGTTCATGTCCGGAAGTTTGTTTATAATCGTGTTTCCTTTGTCATAATGTAATTGGCAAAGTCTTGTTTGTATATATCTAGTTCGTCTGCACCTTCTTTTTTGCTTACATAACCGTTTCCTTTATGTAGTCTCTGTACTCCTGTGTCGTCCCAAAAATTGTCAATAAAATATGTTTCATTTCTATAAAAGCCGTCTTCACAGAGTTGTTCATTTTTATACCACTCCTTATATGAACCTACTGATTTTCCATTGTCATAAAAGCAACGAATATAAAGATTGCCGTTGTTATGAAATATTTTCGCTTCTCCGTCTCTAACACCATTTCTGAAATTCCATTCAATGTTTACATCTCCATTGTCATAAAATTCCTGAAGTATTCCATTTTTTAAATTGTTAACCCAAATAGATGTGTGTTTCAAATTGCTATTTTCAAAATAGGTTGTCAAAGTGCCATGCCCATTGCAAATTAAAAGCTCTCCTTGCTCAGTCCAATAATTGAGTATTTGCAGACTGTCATTGTAAAGCGAAAACCAATTCCCTTTTTCAGATATTGCTTCATACTTTTTTTGTCCGTTCAAATAGTACTCTGTCCATACCCCAATTGAAATACCATTATTATCAAATTGCCCTTTTGTATACACATGTCCGTTCTCATGATAAAAGATCCAATTTCCCACTTGTACATTATCGACAAGAAAACCTTCTACTTCTATTATTCCGTTTGGATGATATGATTTGATGGGTGTCATGAAAAATGGCAGGTAACGGCTCGATATTGCCGAAGGCGGGATATTCCGCGTTCCGTCAGCCGATACCGAAGTTGATTTATTTTCTTTAGCCGAAGACAACATTTGTCGCCCAACAGAATTACGTCGCCCTGACAACACAAGTTGATTAGCGAAATAACTGCTGATGTTGAGTAATGTCAGCCCCGCTTTTGGCAATACTTTTGTTAGCCATTCGGTTTTTTGTCTGTATAGTCTTTTATTTGTATGTCAATTGCTGTGTCGTTTGCTTTGATAAAATATTTCAATTCAGAAAGTCCAAAAACATTTACGTTGTCATGTCCTGAAACATAACTGTTGTTTTCTAAGTAGTTTTTGTCGCTGAACAATATTTCTTCAATATCTTTTGCGTTTATAATTTTTGAATTACCAAAGTTCTTTTTATAAGAATGTCTAATTTTATTGATGAAGTTATTGTTTTGGATTGCTGTGTAAGGGTGCAATACAATCAAATAGTCTTTCGCCCTACTAATTGCAACATTGTAAATATATTCTTTTGACAGCAATGCTTTTTCGTGTCCCGAATAAAAATAGTTGTTTGGATTGCAAACAAAAAATACAATATCACATTCATCACCTTGAAAGCCGTGAACGGTATCGGAATAAACTTTTACATTTTCAGAAATTCCGAAAGATGTAATTAGCTTATTTAGTAAAATTGCTTGTGCTTTGTATGGTGCAATTAGTCCGATTGTCCATTGCTCGTTTTCGTTTACAGAGTCAAAATACTTGATAATCTCGGAAACTAAAATGGCGCAATAAGTATGATACGAACTGAAAAACAGTTTATTTACTTTGTAAATTGAATTGTCTTTATTTAGCGGAATATCAACAAAAGTTACGTTTGACGAAATCAATTTTTTAAATTTTTCGGGCAATACTTTTGCATCTTTTCTATTTTTTTCTCTGCCGTGTTTTAACAAACTTGAATAAGAAAGTTCGCTAAATAACTGTCCGATGTTCGGAAGGCTTCTGTATTGAGTTTCTAGGTTAACAATACTATCAATTTCTCTAATTGTTTGTTCTTTGGGATTAAAACTTTCAAGTTTCATCATTTTATAAACGTTTTCATCTTGAAAATCAAAATTTTCCAATTCTTTTTCACCAATCTCAATAACAGGTGGAATTTGTTTAGGGTCGCCTGCAATGGTAAATTTTGTTTCTGAATAGGTTTTGAACAAAGCCATTATTGCAAAAGTTATGTAATGCAATCCTGTCATTGATGATTCATCAAAAATAACATAGTCAAAGTTCCTATGTTTAAAGAGTTTGTAAGAAAACGTTTCTCCGTTTTTTTCGCCATTTACTTCAAAATAGGGCAGACGATGAATAGTTGTTGCCACTACGTTAATGTAGTGTAAATCATTAGTAGTAAGCGAATCAATGTAAATATTACCATTTAAGATTTCTAACTCTGGGTCTGTCGGACGACTTAAACGAACCGAATAAATATCAGAATTTATTTCGCATAATTTTTTGCAAACAACGTCAGCCGCTTTGTTAGTTGGCGTAAGCACCAAAAGTTTTGCGTTTGGATTATCTTTTAAAATTTTATTTATGTTATTGCAAAGCGTTGTTGTTTTACCTGTTCCAGGTGGTCCATAAATGTAATTTAAAGATGGCATGGCTTCTTCAATGTCTTCCCACTTGGCAATATAGTTTTCGTTTGTAAAAGCATTGTATAATCTATCAAGCAAATCAATAACAGGCGTAAAGTTGATTTCAACTTTATAGATATTTGAAAGTCGGGAAATAGTATTGCTCGACAATCTTTCTCGGCAGAAAATCAATAAATCTTGCCCTTTTTTTGAAACACCCTCAACAGTTATGTTCTCTCTGTTTCCACTTCCAAATACAAGAGAAATTTTAAAATCGTCTGCATCTTCAATCTCAGGCGAAATGTAACTGCTTGCACCGCAAAGCAAAAAATGCTTGTTGTCTGCTGTAACAGATTTTATTTCTTGAAATGAAATTGACTTTTGTTTTTGAATGTCTTGTCTTTCTCCGTAAGTGTTGAGCAACTGTAAATATGCCTTAAACCAATCGTAAGAATATTTTACGCTTTCATTTAATGTCTTTGCTAAAAGCTGACGTTCCTTTTTTATTTCAATTTTTTGTTTTGCAATATCTATTGCCTCTGCAAGTTCTTCTTCTTCATCAAATTCTGGCAATGTATTTATTTTTTCCTTTTCATTTTTTGGCTTTGTTACGGTTTTTGAAAGATTTTCCAAACTTTCAATGACATCTTCTAAATCGTCTGTATCAACCTCAGTATTTGTTCCTGATGTTTTTCGTTCCGCCTTTCGTTTTTCCTTCTCTCTTTTTTCTTCTAATGCTTTCCTTGCTTCTTCCGCTTCGTCTTCACTTTCAAATTTTTGAGCAATTCGCTCTGCTTCTGATAGAACAACAGTCGGTTTAAAATTGAGTATGCGTTCCAATTCTGTATTGCTTTCGTAACCACTTGCTAATTCATTTATGGTGATTTCATTTGGTGCTACAAGTTTATTACTTGCTGAAAGAAGCCATTTTGAAGAACTAAGTTTTTTTATAAAAGAGGATGGGAATTCTTTTTTTCTTGTATCGTATGTAGAAACAGCGTATTCAAAAATTGCATTGTAATATGAACTGTATTTGGTAATTAATTTCCACAATAAAAAGGATTTATCAATATCAATCGTTTTTAGTATTTCATTTAAGCCATCTATATCTCTATTCAAAATACGTGTAGAGAAGTCATACCTTCGGTTATGAATATAGATTCCGAAGGCAAGATTGTTTTCTTTAATTATTTCATTATTGCTCCAATCTTTTGTTTCTTGTGTTATTACTTCCGGTAATGCATTAACTCCTAATTTCAACAAAAAATCTTTTAATGCTTGTTGTTCTTTTCCGTCTGTAATAAAACCGTGGTAATTTTCTAAATCAACAAATTTTGTATTAGGCTTTGCTTCAAAATACTTTTCTAAATCCGTTGTTGGATAATAAATGTCACTGGCTTTTCCTCTAAATTTTTTTTCATTATCTTTTGTTTTGTAAAGAACAAATGATTTGTCTTTTATCAGATTTATGAACTCTTCTGGTCGTCCTGCTTCTTTCCAATATTTAAAAAAAATCTCAAAGTGAGGT